>NZ_OZ060405.1:0-303583 GCF_964059145.1 Buchnera aphidicola (Protaphis terricola) | reverse complement strand
ATCAAATGGAGTAATAAAATTTAATAAAAATAATTTAATTGATATGCAATATTTAATTTCAATTTTTAAAGAAGAACCAACTTTATGGAAAATGATAAATGATAAAAAGCTACAGTTTTTTCATAATTTTCAAAATAATTCATTACGTTTAAAATGGATTTTAGATTTTTTAAAAAAATTAAATATAACTTCATAAAATATATTATTTATTTTAAATAATTTTATTATATATTTTAAAATTTCAATCATAGGAATTATATGAAACAAATTGTTTATATTGCAAATTCAGAAAGTCAAACAATAGAAGTATGGAAATTATATCCAGATGGAAAAATGGAAATTATTCAAACTGTTCATGTTGATGGAAATGTGCAACCAATAAATTTTATTAAAAGTAAAAATTTATTATATGTAGGTGTTCGTCCAAAAAATCGAATACTTATCTACACTATTAAAAAAAATGGTACTTTATTCAAACAAGGAGAAAAAAATATTCCAGGAAGTTCAAATTATATTTCTTTTAGTCCAGATAAAAAATTCTTATTTTGTAGTTCATACCATCATAATTCTATGAGTGTTATACCATTGAGTCAAAATGGAAATCCTAAAAATCCTATACAAATTATTCATAATATCAATGGCTGCCATTCTGCTTTGTTTAATACTAAATATAATGTATTATTTATTACTTCTTTAAAAGAAGATACTATTTACTTATATTATTTAACAAAATATGGTATATTAAAAAATACTCAACAAAAATATATTCAAACTAAATATAATTCAGGTCCACGTCATATTGTTTTTCATCCTAACCAAGATTTTCTTTATAACATAAATGAACTCAATGGAACTATAGATGCATGGAAAATATATATAAAAGAAAAAATAGTTCAAGTAAAACATATACAAAATATATCAATAGTAAAAAATCATATTATTACAAACAAATATTGGTCATCTGATATTCAGATAACATCAAATGGTAATTTTTTATATGTTTCTGATCGAATTTTAAATAATATTACATTATTTAATATTAATAAAAAAAATGGAAAAATTATTCTTATTAAACATTATCCCACAGAAATACAGCCAAGAACATTTTGTATTGATAAATATAATAAATATATATTAGTTGCAGGTCAAAAATCTAATAAATTTACCATATATAAAATAGATATAAATACAGGGAATTTAGAAAAATTAAATAGATATTCCACAGGTAAAGAACCATTGTGGATTATTACATATCCAATTTAGTAATATTTTATTAAATAAAAAATATATTTTGATCTAAAGACTTTTTAATAATATAAATTAATTTTTTTAAATCTTCTATACTAATAATATAAGGTGGTACAATATAAATTAATTTTCTAAAAGGTCTAATCCAAACACCGTTTTTTACAAAAAAATTTTGTATTAATTCTAAATTAATAAATTTTGAACATTCTACTACACCAATAGCACCTAATACACGCACATCAATAACTCTAGGATGATTAATTAATGGTAATAAATTTATGTTAAGTTCTTTTTCTATATTACTTACTTGTTCTTGCCATTGATTTTTCTCTAAAATTTTTATATTAGCATTTGCTGCAGAGCAAGCTAATGGATTTGCCATATACGTAGGTCCATGCATAAAACAACGAGTGCTACTATTGCTAATAGTATTAGCAATATGTCTTGAAGTTAAAGTTGCTGCTAGTGTTATTGTACCACCAGTTATAGCTTTTCCTAAGCATAATATATCAGGAATTACATTAGCATGTTCAAAAGCAAAAAATTTTCCAGTTCGTCCAAATCCTGTTGCTATTTCATCAAAAACTAATGGAATTGAATAATTTTGACATAGCTCTTTTACTTTTTTTAAAAATATAGGATGATAAAATTTCATACCTCCTACGCTTTGCACAATTGGTTCTAATATTACACCAGCAATTGTAAAGATATTTTTTTTTATTATTTTTTTAAATGATATAATATCATTAGAGTTCCAATGGTCATTAAAATTAGAACATGGAGCATTTGCAAATAAATTTTTTGGTAAAAAATGATTATATATTTTATGCATAGAATTATTTGGATCAGAAATAGACATAGCTCCAAAGGTATCACCATGATATGCATTTTTAATTGTTAATATTTTTGTTCTATTTTGTCCTAGAGCTTCCCAATATTGTATTAACATTTTAATTGCTACTTCAATAGCAATTGATCCAGAATCTGAAAGAAAAATACATTCTAATTTTTTTGGAGTTAATTTAATTAATTTTTTACAAAGCAAAATAGCTGAGGGATGTGTTATTCCTCCAAACATAACATGAGAAATCTTTTTAATTTGTTTTTTTAAAGCTTTATTTAATATAGGATTATTATAACCATGTATAGTAGACCACCATGAAGACATACCATCTATTATTTTTTTTCCATTTTTTAACTTTAAATATACTCCTTTAGCTGAGATAATAGAATAACAAGAAACAGGTTTAATTAAAGAAGAATATGGATGCCAAATATGTTTAGCATCAAATAACATATCAGATTGACTCATTTTAATTTATATATAAAATATTGAATAGTTTATTATAAACTTTTAAGTAAATAAAATCATAATTTTTTTGGAGACTATATGAAACAAAAATGGACCTTGAAAAATACAAAAATATTATTTAATAAACCATTTTTTGACCTTATATTTGAGGCTCAAAAAAAACATCGTAAATATTTTAATCCAAATAAAATACAAATTAGTACATTATTATCTATTAAAACAGGAGCATGTCCAGAAGACTGTAAATATTGCCCGCAAAGCGCAAGATATAAAACAGAATTAAAAAAAAATAAATTATTAGAATTAGATAAAATTTTAAAATCAGCAAAATATGCAAAAGAATCAGGTTCTACACGTTTTTGCATGGGAGCAGCATGGAAACATCCTAATGAAAAAGATATACCATATTTAGAAAAAATTATTAAAGAGATCAAAAAAATGGGTATGGAAACTTGTATGACTTTAGGAACAATAAATAATATTCAAGCAAAGAAATTATCAAAAGCAGGTTTAGATTTTTATAATCATAATTTAGACACATCTTCTAATTTTTATAAAAATATTGTAACTACAAGAACATACGAAGAACGTTTAAATACTTTAAAAATAGTTAGAAACGCTGGGATGAAAATTTGTACTGGAGGAATTATTGGATTAGGCGAAAAAATACAAGATAGAATGGAATTATTAATGGAGTTATCTAATTTAGATATACAACCTGAAAGTGTTCCAATCAATATGTTGGTAAAGGTACCGGGAACGCCAATGGAAAATAATATAGATGTAGATCCATTTGATTTTATTAGAGTTATCGCAGCAACTCGTATTATGTTACCAAAATCTTACATTAGATTATCAGCAGGTAGAAATAACATGAATGATCAAACACAAGCTATGTGTTTTATGGCTGGTGCAAATTCAATTTTTTATGGATGTAAATTATTAACTGCAAAAAACCCAAAAGAAATAAACGATTTAAATTTATTTAAAAAACTAAACTTATCACCTGAATATAGCAAACAAAATCAAAAAGAAAAAAATAAAAATAGTTTAAAATTATTTAAATTAAATAAAAAACAGTATTATAATGCTGCAATATAAAAATAAATAAATATTTTAAAATAAAAAATTTTTATTAAAAATTTAAATATATATATTATGTCAATAAAATAAAATAAATAAAACTAATTTAAATAAAATTAATAAAAGATTTATTTTGTATATTAATACATTAATATTATTTAAAAAATATACTCTTTAAAAAATAAAAATAAATTATGATAAAAAAATTTTTTATTACTGGTACTGATACAAATGTAGGAAAAACAACTACAAGTAGTATTTTATTAAAAAAAGCTCAATATTATGGATATCAAACAGCAGCTTATAAACCAATTTCTTCTGGTATGAAAAAATATAAAAATATTAACTCTAATACTTATAAAAGTAAATTTAAATTTATTAACGAAGATGCTTTTATTTTAAAAAAAAATAGCTCCGTTTACTTACATTATAAAGAAGTTAATCCAATTACATTTATTGAAAATGCACCCCCTAATATATTAAGTATTATTAAAAAAAGAAAAATAAAAAAAGAATATTTATCTTTAGGTTTAAAAAAAATATCTAAAAAATCTAATTGGATTTTAATTGAAGGAGCTGGTGGATGGTATACACCTATATCTAATACATATACTTTTGCAGATTGGGTGAAAGAAGAAAAATTAAGAGTTATTTTAGTTGTAGGAATTAAATTAGGATGTATAAATCATGCAATTTTAACTGAAAAATCTATACTTTCAGATCAGTTAATATGTGTAGGATGGATAGCTAATAATATTCTTCCAAATAATAAGTATAATTCATATTATATCCAAACTTTGTTAAATTATATTAAATCACCATTATTAGGAGTAATCCCTTATTTAAAAAATAGAAATAAAATTAATATTAATAAAATAAAAATTCAATTACCTGAATAAAACATTTTTATATAGTAAAAATAATATTTTTTATTAACAAAGATGGATATATTTTTTTAATTTAAATATAAACTGGATATTCAGAACAAAGTTCTAATACCTTTTTTTTAATCTTAAAAATATTTTTTGTATCTTTAATATCATTTAAAATTCTTATCATCCAGTTCGTCACTTTAATCATTTCTAATTCTTTAAAACCTCTTCTTGTAACTGCAGGGGTTCCAATACGTATTCCAGAAGTAATAAAAGGGCTTCTTATATCGTTTGGAACTGTATTTTTATTTACAGTAATATTTGCTTGACCTAAAGCAATATCAGCATCTTTACCCGTAATTTTCTTGTTCATTAAATTAATTAAAAACAAATGATTATAAGTATTTCCTGAAACAATTTCATATCCTTTTTCTAAAAAAGTTTTAACCATAATCTTTGCATTTTTTAAAATTTGTTTTTGGTATTTCTTAAAATTTGGTTCTAAAGCTTCTTTGAAAGCAATTGCTTTTCCAGCAATAACATGCATAAGTGGGCCGCCTTGACTACCTGGAAAAACAGATAAATCTAATTTTTTATAAAATAAAGAACTACCATTTTTCGCAAGAATAATACCTCCTCTTGGACCAGATAATGTCTTATGTGTTGTGCTAGTTACAACATGTGCATATTCAATTGGATTAGGATAAAGTTTTGTAACAACTAATCCAGCTATATGTGATATATCTACAACTAAATAAGCATTTACTTTATCTGAAATTGAACGCATTTTAGACCAATCACAAATACCAGAATATGCTGAAAAACCACCAATAATCATTTTAGGTTGATATTCTTTTGCTAATTTATCAATTTCTTCATAATTAATAATACCATTATCATCAACTCCATAAGTAATTGCTTTATATAATTTACCTGAAAAATTTACAGAAGAACCATGTGTTAAATGACCACCATGAGATAAATTTAAACCTAAAATCGTATCTCCAGGAGATAAAAGAGCTGCATAAACAGCAAAATTAGCTTGAGATCCAGAATGAGGTTGAACATTAGCATAATCAGAATTAAATAATTTTTTTGCACGATTGATAGCCAATTTTTCTATAGTATCTATGTGTTCACAACCACCATAATATCTTTTACCGGGATAACCTTCTGCATACTTATTTGTTAATTGAGAACCTTGTGCATACATAACATAATTACTAGCATAATTTTCTGACGCAATTAATTCAATATGATTTTCTTGCCTTTTTTTTTCTTGATACATAGCTGTCCATAATTCTGGGTCATATTTTTTAAATTCAATTTTTTTATTAAACATTTTTTTCCTATTATTAATAGTTATAATAAAATTTTTTAATTAATTTTATTATATAACTATTTTTTAAAAATATTTTTAATTTTTAATATTAATTCATTTTTGGAAAGATATGATTCTTTTTTATTTTTTAATTCTTTTACTAAATAGAAATTTTTTTTTACTTCATTTTCACCTATTAAAATAACAATACGAGCACATGATTCAACAGCATGTTTTATTTTTTTTGAAAGACTAATATTTAAAAAATTTATAAATATTTTTAATTTAGGATAAATATTTCTAATTTCTTCTGATAAATTAATAGCATAAGTTTTATTTTCTTCGCCAATAAAAATAATATAGATATTAATTTTCTCTATATCATAAGGGAAAATATTTAATTTTTTTATTAATAAAATTAATCGTTCAATTCCAATAGCAAATCCTATTGCTGATGTTTTTTTTCCACCTAATTCTTGCACTAAAAAATCATATCGTCCACCAGCACAAATAGTATTTTTAGATCCTATATTTTTACTTTTCCATTCAAAAACTGTATCATTATAATAATCTAGACCTCTAACTAAATTCGGATTATATTTATATTTTATTTTATATAAATTAATCATATGGCATAAATTATTAAATTTATCTATCGACTTTTTATTAATATAATTACTTAATAATGGAGCTTTTTTTAAGATTTTTTGAATATTTAAATTTTTTGAATCTAAAATTCGAAGTGGATTATTATATAATCGTTGTTTAGATTCATCATCTAAATAAGATTTATTTTGCTCTAAAAAATATATTAATTTTTCTTGATATTTGATACGATCTAATCGTAAACCTATTGAATTTATTTCTAAAGTTAAATATGAATTAATACCAAGCATTTTCCATAAACGATTTGTTAATAAAATTATTTCTAAATCAATATCTATGGTATCTAATCCAAATATTTCTGCACCTAATTGATAAAATTGTCGATATCTTCCATATTGAGGTCTTTCATATCTAAACATAGGACCTAAATACCAAAATTTTTGTTTTTTTTTATACAATAAATTATTTTGTATTAAGGCTCTAACACATCCAACTGTTCCTTCCGGTCGTAAAGTCAAACTATGACCATTTTTATCAATAAATGAATACATTTCTTTTTCTATTATATCTGTAACTTTTCCAATAGTTCGTTGAAAAATTTCTGTTCTTTCTAATATAGGAAATTTAATTTCTTCATAAGCATAACTATTTAATACTTGTTTAAAATTTTTTTCCAATATATTCCAAATATTTAAATCTTGATTAAAATAATCATGCATTCCTCGAATTGAATTAATTTTTTTATTCACTATGATCTCTTATAATTAAGTATACATTAAATTATTAAATATTATTTTTTTTAAAATATTCAATTTTTTGATTCATCTAATTTTCGACGAATTTGTATTTCTAACTCTTTTACTATATTTGAATTATTTAATTTGTTTTTTTGACGTACTCCATCTTTATATAATGCACTTTTTTTATAACTTCCAGTAACACCTATATCAGCTATTTTAGCTTCTCCTATTCCATTAACAAGACAACCAATAATCGAAACATTCATAGAAGTTTCAATATCTTCAAGTTTTTTTTCTAATTGATTTACCACATTAATAACATCAAACTCTTGTCTAGAACATGTTGGACAAGCAATAAAATTAATACCTCTTGATCGAATTCCTAAAACTTTTAAGATATCATAACCTACCTTGACTTCTTTAGTAGGACATGCCGCTAAAGAAACTCTTAAAGTATCTCCTATACCAGATGATAATAATAAAAAAAGCCCAATAGATGATTTAACAGTTCCATTACGAAAATTTCCAGATTCTGTAATTCCAATATGTATAGGTTGAGTGATTTTTTTTGATAATATTTGGTTTGCTTGCACTGTAGTAAAAACATCAGATGATTTTATACTAACTTTAAATTGATTGAAATTTAAACTATCAAAATACTCAACATGTCTTATAGCAGATTCCACTAAAGCTTCAGGAATAGGAAATTTATATTTTTTTAATATATCATGTTCTAATGAACCAGCATTTACACCTATTCTAATTGGAACATTATTATATTTAGCACAATTAATAATTTCATTTATTCTTTTTTTATTTCCAATATTTCCAGGATTAATTCTTAAACAATCTGCTCCATATTTTATAGATTGAATTGCCAATCTATAATCAAAATGTATATCTGCTATTAATGGAATATTTACTTGTTTTTTAATTATTTTAAATGCTTTCGCTGATTCTTCTGTAGGGACAGAAATTCTTATGATGTCAACTCCAACTTTTTTTAGCTGAGTAATTTGACTAATTGTATTTTTTATATCTGTTGTTTTTGTATTAGTCATAGATTGTACAGCAATAGGAGCATTATCTCCAATAGGCACATTTCCTATATAAATACGATCAGATTTTCTTCTATTAATAGTTTTATATGTATTCATTATAATTATATATACTTATTGTGAATATTTATTATTAAAAAATTAAAAGAAATATTTTAATTCAAAAAAAAATTTTTATTTATTAAAATAAACTTTAAACTAGTATAGTATAATTTTATTATAAAATTATAAATGGTTTTTTATTACGACTAATTACATTTCCAACTAACTGACCACATGCTGCATTAATATCTTTGCCTCTATTTTTTCTAATTGTTGTATTAAATCCATGATTTCTTAAAACGTTTGCAAAAACATTAATTGTATCTGAAGAGCTACATTTAAAATTAGAATATTTAAATACATTCCAAGGAATAAGATTTATTTTACTAGGTATATTCCTTAGAATATATGATAATTCCTCTGCATGTTTAATAGAATCATTAATATTATGAAGCATTACGTATTCTATAGTAACTCCATTATGATTTGCATTTGAATGTTTTAAATATTTAGATACTGAACTTAAAAGAGATTGAATATTATATTTTTTATTAATAGGCATAATTGAATTTCTAATATAATTATTTGGTGCATGCAAAGAAATTGCTAAATTAATATCAATTTTCTGACTTAATTTATCTAATGCAGGTATAATTCCTGAAGTTGATAAAGTAATACGACGCTTAGATAATCCAAATCCATTTTTATGTAAAATAATATTTAACGATGTAATAATATTATTTAAATTTAATAATGGTTCGCCCATTCCCATAAATACAATATTAGTTATTTTTTTTTGTTTTAATCTTATTTTTGCTTGCAAAATCTGAGAAATAATTTCAGAAACTTTTAAATTTCTATTAAACCCCTCTTTTCCTGTAGCACAAAATTTACATTTTAAAGGACATCCAATTTGTGATGAAATACATAAAGTAGAACGTTTTTTTTCTGGTATATAAACTGTTTCTATTTTTTGATTATTTAAAGATGTGATCCATTTTATAGTACCATCGGAAGAAATTCTTTCTTCTGAAAAATTTTTCATATTTATATATGAAATTTGATTTAATTTGTTTCGAATTTTTTTACTAATATTAAACATTTTATTAAAATCATGACAATTATAATTATAAATCCACTTCATAATTTGTTCGGTAGTAAAACTTTTTGCTCCAATAGATGAAATAAATAATTGCATTTTTTTTTCATCTAAATCTAATAAATTAATTTTAGTAGGTAAAATATTTAAATTTATATTTGTACACATTTAAATACCTTAATAAAAAAAATAAATATAAGTTTATTTTAAGATAAATATAATTTATATAAAAAATTTAAGAAATTATTAAAAATTAAAAAATCTATTTAAATAATGAAAAAATATTAAATATATTTAAATTATGGTAATATTATATATACTATAATTAAACATAGATATTATATAAAATAAATTATTTTTAGGAGAATTTAATGCACCCTATGCTAAATATTGCAGTTCGAGCAATTAGAAAAGGAGGAAATATAATCATAAAAAATTATGATACTCAAAAATTTATTAAAAATGATTTTGAAAAAAAACAATATTTTATTAAACAAGTTATGCATGAAACATATCAAACTATTAGCAAAATAATTTATAAATATTATCCAAATCATATTATTGTAAAAAAAAATGCTCATTATATATCAGATGATAAAAAAATATTTTGGATCGTAAATGAATTAGATGGAAAAAAAAATTTTATTAAAAATTTTCCACATTTTTGTATAGCAATAGCTATAATTTTAAAGAAAAAAACAGAAATATCAGTAATATATGATCCTATAAAAAATGATTTATTTACCTCTGTTAGAGGGCAGGGTTCTCAATTAAATGGATATCGAACACGTTGTACTAATTTAAATAATTTAAATGGCTCTGTAATATCAATAAATTTAATGTTTAAAGAAATATATTCTAAATCTTATTTTAATATATATGAAAAATTAACTTTATATGGAATATCATTTCGATATACTGGATCAACTTTACTTGATTTAGCATATGTTTCTTCTGGTAAAATAGATTGTTTAATGATTGATTTTAAATTATTTAATTCTATTAATTTTATTGCAGGGCATTTACAAACAATAGAATCTGGATATTTAACAACTAATTTAACAGAAAAGAATACTAAATTTATTTTAAATTTAACTAGTAGTCCTGCACTTATTAAGTTAATTATTGAAAAAATATGTAAAAATTATACAGTTCAATAATTAATCATTATGACTTATTAAAAGTACACCATTTATTTTTAATAAAAAATGCTGACCAACCTGTAAATTTTCCTTCTTTTTTAGAAGCAATATATTGTTTTTGATTTATTTTATCAAAACAAATTATTGTTTTATTACCTTTGTCATCTACTATTGGTGCATTAGTTAGATAATGTAATTTTTTAGGAAGCAAATGTTTAAATCTAACTAATTCTTCTACAAAAGGAGATCGAGTTTCTTTTGATTTAGGAAAGGTATAAGCAGCAAAAAAAATACCAGATACACCTTCTCTTAAAACAAACCATGTATTAGATTTTTTACATAATATCTCAGGAAATGGAATAGGCTCTAATTTAGGTTCTGAAATTTCACCATTAGGTAAAATTTTTCTTTTATTTTTACATACTTTATTACTGCATATAAAAAATTTTCCAAATTTACCTATTTTTAATAACATATTATTTTGACATTTATCACAGTATAATATTTTAGATAAATAAATAGGACTTTGAAAATTTCCTTTCTCTAAATAATAAATATTACATAACGGATTATTATCACAAATATAAATTTTTAAATTTTTATTAATTAAATATGAATCCATTATAATGTTACATTTATTACATTTTTTTTGTTTTTCTTTATTTTTTTTATGATTTGTTTCAATTAAATCAAAGTTATCTAATGAAATTAAATTTATAGTATTTTTACAACGTATTCCAGGTTTTAAATTATATCCAGAACAACTTAGGAAAACACCTGTAATTGCCGTTTTAATAACCATTTTTTTATTACAATTAGAACAATCAATATCTGTAAGAACATTAATATTATTAATCATTCCACCTTCCTCTGGAGGTTTTTGAGCTAATTCAAACTGTTTAGAAAAATTTTTGAAAAATATATTTAATACGTTTTTCCAAGAAATTCGATTAGCAGAAATTTCATCTAGTTGCTTTTCCATACGCGCAGTAAAATCATAATTTACTAAGTCAGTAAAATGTCTTTTTAATTGCATAATAATAATTTTACCTATTTTGCTCGCATAAAATTTATTATTTTTGACTTTTAAATAACCTTTATCTTTTATTTTTGTTATTATACTAGAATAAGTAGAAGGCCTTCCAATTCCTTTTTTTTCTAATTCACGAACTAAAGACGCTTCATTGAATCGTGGAGATGGTTTAGTAAATACTTGATTAGTTAAAATTTTTTTTATAATTAAAATATCATTAATTTTAAAATCTAAAAAATTTAATTCAATTAATTTTGATTGTTTAAATATTTTTGTCCAGCCTTCAAAAAGTGTAATATTTTCAGTAGCTTTTAATTTAAATTGATCTACTATAATTTTTAATGTAATAGATTTATGTTTTTCAGATTTCATTTGAGATGCTATAAACTGATTCCATATTAGTTTATATAATTTAATTGCATCTAAATTAATAAGATTTTTATTTATACTAAATTTTTCTATATCTGTAGGACGAATTGCTTCATGTGCTTCTTGAGAAGATATTTGATTTTTATATTTATTTTCTGTTTTAGGTAAAAAATCAAAACCATAATGTTTTTTTATATAATTCCTTGCTTTTTTAATTGCATAATCACTAACATGAAAAGAATCGGTTCTTGTATAAGTTATATAACCTTCTTCATATAATTTTTGTGCTAAAAACATTGTTTTTTTTACGCTAAAACCTAAATGAATACTAGATGCTTGTTGTAAAGTAGAAGTAATAAAAGGAGCTGGTGACTTTTTATATAAAATTTTATCTTTTCGATCTGTAATATAAAAAGATAAATGTTCAAGTTTTTTAACTATAGAATTTACTTCTTTTTTATTATTTAAATTAAGTATTTTATTTTTAAAATGTGTAAGATCCATTACAAGTTTTTTTTTATTAGATGAAATAAACTGAATTTTTATTTTCCATTTTTCTTTTTCTTGAAAATTTTTTATTTCATTTTCTCTTTCTGTAACAATTCTAACAGCAACTGATTGAACACGTCCTGCAGATAAACCTCTGCAAATTTTTTTCCATAGCAATGGTGAAATCATATAACCTACAATTCGATCCATAAATCTACGAGCTTGTTGAGCATATACTCGATTCATATTAATTTGAGTAACATTTTTAAAAGCTTTTTTAATTGAATGTTTAGTTATTTCATTAAATACTACTCGAACAAACTTACTAGGATCTCCACCAATAACTTCTTTTAAATGCCAAGCTATTGCTTCTCCTTCTCTGTCTAGATCTGTAGCAAGATATATACGATCTACTTGATTTGCAATATTTTTTAGTTCATTAATAATTTTTTCTTTACCAGGTAAAATATAATATTTAAAACTCCAATTTTCATATGGATTAATTCCCATTTTTTCTATTATTTTTTTTTGTTCATTATGTTTTAAAAAAGAATAATTATTTTTTTTTTCTTTTATATATTTATTACTTAATAAATCACGAATATGACCAATACTAGATTTAACTATATAATTTTTACCTAAATATTGATCTATAGTTTTTGCTTTTACTGGTGATTCTACTACAACTAAAAACTTAGACATTATTTTAACCCAATAAATGATGTAGAAAATTTAAAAAATAATTAATATGTAATTTTAATATAATGTTAATATTAAAATAAGATTTTTTTAAAAATTTAACTTTTTAAATACATAATTATATTTCTTAAAAAATATTATCTAATTAATTTACATAAATTAATTAATAATCTATTATTAATTTTTTTCCATTCTCCTTCTTTTAGATCTTTTGGTAACAAGATATTTCCATATCTTATTCTAATTAGTTTATTAACTTGACAATTAATAGATTGAAAAATTAATCTAATTTCATGATTTTTACCTTCACATAAAATACCTTTAAACCATTGATTTTTATTTTTTTTTTGAAAAATTGGTTCAATATGTTTAAATTTAATATAATTATTTTTAATAATTATACCTTTTTTTAAAGTTTCTATTGCATTTGTATTTATTTTACCAAAAACACGTATGTAATATTCTCTTTCTATTTGATTTTTAGGATGCATAAGTTGATTTGCTAAATCTCCATTATTTGTTAATAATAATAATCCTTTAGTATTAATATCTAGTCTTCCAATATTAATCCATCTACTTAATTTTAAATTAGGTAATTTATTAAATATAGTTAATCGTTTTTCAGGATCATTTCTAGTACAAATTTCTCCTACTGGCTTATTATAAATAATCATTTTTAATTTTATATTTTGCCTAAAAATTATTTTTTTTTTATTAATAAAAACATTTCCTGGATTATTTTTATCTAAATATTGACCAATGGTTGCTTTTTTACTATTTATATATATATTTCCTTGTTTAATTAAAGATTCTATATAACGACGAGAACCATAACCTAAGTTAGCAAGTATTTTTTGTATTTTTTCTTTCATTTAAAAATACCTTTTAATATTTTAAAAATATTAGAATAAAATTATTCTTAAAATAAATCAAAATAGATAATAATATTTTAAAAATAAAAAATAATAATGTATTAAATATAATTTAAAAAATATCTAATTGTATTTTTTTATTTTGTATAAAATAACAGAACTACTGTTTTATCTATTATTAAACTTATAAAAAATATATAATATTAGATAAATATTTATATATAATATTTATAACAAAATATTTAATAATAATATTAATAAATAAACTTTTTTAAAATTTAAATTGAATTATTTATTACAATAGATTATTGTAAAAAAATTATAAAAATAGTAATTATTAATATTTAATTAAAAAGCTTTTAAGGTTGTCAATGCAAAAAATATTTAAAAAAATTTATAAATTTACATCTTTAAATCAACAAGAAAGTTATAAATTATTTCAATCTATCATTGCTGGAAATATAAATGAAATACAACTATCATCTATTTTAACAGCTATGTATATGCGACCTGAATCAAGTGAAGAAATATTAGGTGCGGTTCATGCTTTTTTAGAAACAATGAAATTATTTCCTAGACCAAATTATATTTTTTCTGATATAGTAGGAACAGGCGGGGACAATAAAAATACAATTAATATTTCAACTACTAGTGCTTTTGTTGCATCTTACTGTGGATTTAAGATTATTAAACATTGTAATCAAGGTGTCTCAAGTAAATCAGGTTCATCTAATCTTTTAAGCAAATTTAAAATTAATTTGAATCCATCCTTGGAAAATTCTTTAAACACTTTAAATAAATTAAATATTTGTTTTTTGTTTGCACCTCAATATCATAATGGTTTTAAATATGTCAATAATATTCGAAAAATTTTAAAAATTAAAACTATTTTTAATTTATTAGGACCATTTTTAAACCCTGCTCGTCCTATTTTTACATTAATTGGTGTTTATAAAAAAGAATTGATTTTACCTATGATAAAAATTTTAAAAAAATTAAAATATCAAAAAGGAATTGTGATGCATAGCAATGGAACTGATGAAGTAACATTAGATGGTATTACATATATTTCAGAATTAATAAATAATAAAATTTATTCATATGAATTAGAAGCTAAAGATTTTGGACTTAAACCTCATTCTCAAAAAATACCTTCAGTTAATTCTCCAGAAGAAAGTTTCAATATTATAAAAAAAATTATGAAAGGAAAAGGTGAGAGATCACATGAAGAATTAATTGCTGTCAATGTTGCTATTTTATTAAAAAACTTCGGATATATAAATTTAATAGAAAATACAAAAATTATATTAAAAAAAATTCGTAGTGGTAATATTTATAAACATATAATTAAAATTGCTAATATGTTGAAAGAAGACAAATAAATTATGCAAGATACAATATTAAATACTATTATAAAAGATAAATTAGATTGGATTAAAAATCGAAAAAAAAAAGAACCTTTTGAAAAAATTAAAAATAAAATAAATACAAAAACTCGTAATTTTTATAATTTCTTAAAAAATAAAAGCCCCTTTTTTATATTAGAATATAAAAGAAAATCTCCTTCCTTAGGAATAATTAAAAAAAATTTTAATTTAATTCAAATTTCCCATATATATAAAAAATATGCTTCTGCTGTTTCTGTTTTAACAGATGAAAAATATTTTGGAGGTGATTTAAAATTTATTAATATTGTTAAAAATTATGTTTTTCAACCAGTTTTATGTAAGGATTTTTTTATTGATCCATATCAAGTTTATTTAGCACGATTTTATAATGCTGATGCAATTTTACTTATGTTATCAGTATTAAATAATGAACAATATATTATTCTATCAAAAATAGCAAAAAAGTTAAATATGGGAATATTAACAGAAATTAATAATATTGAAGAATTAAATCGAGCTATTGAATTAAATGCTAAAATTATTGGAATAAATAATCGTAATTTACATAATTTATCAATTGATTTAAATCGTACAAAAATTTTATCTGCTTTAATAAATGATAGAATAATTATTAGTGAATCAGGAATAAATCAATATTCACAAATTAAAGAATTAAGTAAAATTGTTCATGGTTTTTTAATTGGTTCGCATTTAATGTCTAAAAAAAATTTAGAAATAGGTCTGAAATCTTTAATTTTTGGTCATAATAAAGTATGTGGATTAACTCAATCTATTGATATTGAAGCAAGTTCAAAATATGGAGCGATTTATGGTGGTTTAATTTTTGCAGAAAATTCACCTCGAAGAATTACAAAAAAAATTGCAAAAAATATTATATTAGATAACAATTTAAGATACGTTGGAGTTTTTCAAAATCAAAGTATTAATACTATTTTAAATATTTCTAATCAATTATGCTTATATGCTATACAACTACATGGTGATGAAAATCAAAAATATATTAATTTATTAAAAAAACAACTACCTAAAAATATTAAAATTTGGAAAGTATTTTCTATCACATCAAAATTACCGATGCTTAATTGGAAAAATGTTGATAAATATATTTTTGATTCTGGTTCTGGAGGAAGTAATACATCTTTTGATTGGTCAATTTTAAAAAATCATACATTTAATAATGTAATTTTAGCAGGTGGAATCAATATTAAAAATTGCAATATTGCATTAAAATTAAATTTTTTTGGATTGGATTTAAATTCTGGAGTAGAAAAATCACCTGGTATTAAAGATCATAATAAAATAAAACTAATTTTTCAAGAATTAAAATTTAACAAATCATTTTTTATATAAAAATAGGAAATTATTTTTAAATGACTTTACTTAATCCGTATTTTGGCGAATTTGGAGGTATGTACGTTCCTCAAATATTAATGCCAGCCTTGTATGAATTAGAAAAAAGTTTTGTTAGTGCAAAAAAAGATATAAAATTTCAAAAAAAATTTTCATCTCTATTAAAAAATTATGCAGGAAGACCTACACCATTGACTTTATGTAATAATTTAACTAAAGGAACAAAAACAAAAATTTATTTAAAAAGGGAAGATTTACTACATGGTGGAGCACACAAAACAAATCAAGTATTAGGACAAGCAATGTTGGCAGTAAAAATGAAAAAAAAAGAAATTATTGCTGAAACTGGTGCTGGTCAACATGGAGTAGCTACAGCAATTGCTTGTGCATTATTAAATTTAAAATGTAAAATTTATATGGGTTGTAAAGATATTGAACGTCAAAAACCTAACGTTTTTCGAATGAAATTAATGGGTGCAGAAGTAATATCTGTATCAACTGGTTCTGGTACTTTAAAAGATGCATGTAACGAAGCACTTAGAGATTGGTCAAATAGCTATAAATATACACATTATATGATAGGAACAGCAGCAGGTCCTCATCCATATCCAAAGATTGTTAAAGAGTTTCAAAAAATTATAGGCGAGGAAACAAAATATCAAATTTTAGAACAATCAGGACAATTACCAGATTCTATTATTGCGTGTGTTGGAGGAGGATCTAATGCTATTGGTATTTTTTCTGATTTCATTCATGATAAAGTTGAATTAATTGGTGTAGAGCCAGCTGGTTTAGGTGTTGATACAGGAAAACATGGAGCGCCATTACAATATGGAAGAACTGGTATTTATTTTGGTATGAAATCTTATTTGATGCAAAATAAAGAAGGTCAAATTCAAAAATCATGGTCTATTTCAGCTGGTTTAGATTTTCCTTCTGTTGGTCCAGAACATGCATGGTTAAAAAGTATTAAACGAGCTAAATATGTTTCAATTACTGATAAAGAAGCATTAAATGCCTTTAATATTTTATCTAAGAAAGAAGGTATTATTCCAGCTTTAGAATCTTCTCATGCATTAGCTTATGCATTAAAAATAATGAATTTGAATCCTAATAAAAAACAAATTTTAATTGTAAATCTTTCTGGACGAGGAGATAAAGATATTTTCACAGTAAATAAAATTTTAAAAACAGGAAAGAATTGTGAATCGTTATAAAAAAATATTTAAAAAAAAAAATTACTTAAAGAAGGATGTTTTGTTCCATTTGTAGTTATAGGAGATCCTTCTATAAAGATGTCTATAAAAATTATTGAATTATTAATTGAAAGTGGATCAGATGCTTTAGAATTAGGAATTCCATTTTCAGATCCATTAGCAGATGGCCCAATTATTCAAAAAGCTAATTTGCGTGCTTTGTCTAAAAATTATAGTATTTTAAAATATTTTGAAGTAATTCAAATATTACGTAAAAAATATTCTAAAATACCTATAGGTATATTGTTATATGCTAATCTTATATATAATCAAGGTATAGAAAAATTTTATCAATACTGTTCAAAATGCGATTTAGATTCTGTTTTAATAGCAGATGTACCGATTGAAGAATATAATATTTTTTATAAGTATGCTAATAAATATAATATTGACTCTATTTTTATTTGCCCTCCTGACGCAAATGACATTTTTTTATCAAAATTATCTTTATATGCAAAAGGATATATTTATTTATTATCTCGTCCTGGTGTAACTGGTATTGAAGAAAGTAAAAATTTAATTTCAAATATATTTATAAAAAGTATAAAAAAATACACTAATCTTCCTTTATTGCAAGGTTTTGGAATTAAAAATTCAAAACAAATTAAAAAATCAATCTTATTTGGAACAAATGGGGTAATATGTGGATCTGCAATTATAAATATTATTGAAAAAAATTTAAACCAAGAAAAAGAAATGCTGAAAAAAATAAAAAATTTTGTTTGCAAATTAATAATATCTACAAAATTTATTTAAAATATTAAAAAAATTACATTTAAAATAATATGTATCATCTTAAAGTTTTTTATAATATTTATAGGAGATATATATGTCTATTACAGTGCGTCAATTATGTAATGATACATATAATTTTGTATCTAAAGAAATAAAAACTATTTTTTTTATATCAATTATATCTACTTTTATTAGTGTTTTAATCAATATATTAATTAAACCAGATATGCACATTATTTCTATAATAGAAAATAATAAATTTATTAATTCTCATACGCTTTTTGATTTTATAAACAATATGAATGAATATGAGAAAAAAAAACTATTAAAATATTCAATATTTAAAATACTGGAGTTTTTAATTAGTAAAACGTTTTTATTAGGTAGTACAATTACTCTAATTACATACTTATCTAAAAATAAAAAAAAACCGATTATATTTTCAATGACTTTTTTTATTAAATTATTACCAAGTTTATTTATTTTAAATTTTATTATAAATATGATAGTACAAGTAGGCTTTGCATTTTTTATTTTACCAGGAATATTTTTATCTATATTACTTTCTTTATCACCTATTATTTTATGTTTTGAAAAAAACACTTTAATAAATACTATACGAATTAGTATTTTTACTGTATGGAATAATATAAATATTATAGGACCAGGTGTTTTATTTTTCATGTGTATAAAGTTTTTTTTAACAAAAATATTTATGAATATGCACTTAATAAATAAAAATTTTATTACTTTAATATTAAATATTAATATAAATATATTTTTTTCTATTTTAACAATATATTTATTTAGGTTTTATATGTTATTTAAAAATACTTAAAATAAAAATTTTGAGTTTTAAATATGAAAAAAATATTATATCTATTACCAATAATAACCTTTTTTATATTTTATAAAATATATGATATTTTTATAGCATCTGAAATTTTAACAATTATATCATTTGTAACATGTATATTAGATTGGATAATGTACAAAAAAATAAATAAAATTAACTTTTTGAATTTTATAACTATTATTTTTAATTCTCTTGCTATATTTTTTCATAATAGTTATTTTATTAAATGGAAAATTACAATAATTTATATGTTTATTTCTATTGTATTATTATTCAGCCAAGTTTTTAGTAAAAAACCAATATTACAAAAATTTTTAGAGAATAAAATAAAAATTTCTAATATTGAATGGAAAAAATTAAATTTTTTTTGGGCATTATTTTTTTTATTTTGCAGTATTTTAAATATTTATATAATGTTATTTTTTTCAGAAAACACTTGGGTAAATTTTAAAGTTTTTGGACTTTCAATTTTAACAATTTTTTCTATTTTGACTACAGTTATTTACATAAATTTTAAAATGTTAAAAAAAAAATAATTTTTTATATAATTTCAATATAATAGAGTGAATGTTATACTAATGTCAAAAAAAAATAAGTTATTACCTCATGGAACAATAGTATTAAAAACTTTAGCTATGCCTTCAGATACTAATGCAAATGGTGATATTTTTGGTGGTTGGATTATGTCACAAATGGATATAGGAGGAGCAATATTAGCTAAAGAGATAGCAGGTGGGAGAGTAGTAACTGTTAGAGTAGATGGAATTACTTTTTTAAAACCTGTATCGGTTGGAGATATTGTTAGTTGCTATGCAAATTGTATAAAAATTGGAAAAAGTTCAATTACTATTAATGTAGAAGTATGGATTAAAAAAATTTACTCTAAACCAATAGGACAATATTATTGTGCTACAGAAGCTATATTTATTTATGTAGCAATTGATAATTTAGGAAATCCTCGTGAAGTATTACCTATGAGTATTATTTAAATAGATTTAAGATGTTTTTAATTAAATGTAAAATTTTTAATTAATAATTACCAACATTTTTAAAAAGTAATAATATTTTAATTTAAATAAAAAAATTATTACTTTTTTAAAAGTGTTAAACAAAAAATTTTAATTTATAACTTATTTAAAAAATCTAATATTACTTATATAAACTAATATATATTTTATTGCTTAAAATATAAAATTATTAAATATAAAACTTTTTAAAAAAGTATAAATAGGACCATAAAATGAATGAATATTTTTTATGATTCATCTACATGTTTAGTTGTCTTAATATACTGGTTACTAATTGTTAATATTACCTATCGTGTTTTAATCAAACGTCGTAGTATACCCACTTCTATGTCTTGGCTTTTAACTATTTATATTATTCCTTTTATTGGAATTGCAATTTGGTTTTTTTTTGGTGAGCTATATTTAGAAAAAAAACATAAAAAAATAGCAAGAAAAATATGGTCTATATCTAATCAGTATCTTAAACAACTTAAATCATGTAAATATATTTTTCAAACAAAAAATAGTGAAGTTGCTACTTCTCTATTTCAGCTTTGTAAACATAGACAAGGTATGTTTGGGATTAAAAATAATAAAATTACGCTTTTACATGATAATAAACAAGCTATTAAAATTTTAATTCGTGATATTTATTTAGCACGTAAAAATATTGAAATGGTTTTTTATATTTGGAAACCAGGCGGTATTGCTGACGATGTAGCTATGGCACTGATTCATTCTGCTAATCGAGGTATACATTGTAGGCTAATGTTAGATTCAGCTGGAAGTCTTGAATTTTTTAGAAGCCCATGGGTAAAAAAAATGAAAAATTCTGGAATTCAAATTGTAGAATCATTAAAAGTTAATTTAGTAGGAGTATTTCTTCGTCGATTAGACGTAAGACAACACAGAAAAATCATACTAATCGATAATTATATTTCATATTCTGGAAGTATGAATTTAGTAGATCCTAATTTATTTAAAAGATCTTCTGGTGTAGGTAAATGGATTGATTTAATGACAAGAATTGAAGGGCCTATAGCTATAACAATAGGCATGATTTATTCATGTGACTGGCAAATAGAAACAGGTTTAAAAATTTTACCTAAATTACCAAATAGAGAAATGTTAAAAAATAAATCTAATCACAATTCTAGTGTTCAAGTAATTGCATCTGGACCTGGTTTTCCTAAAAATGTAATTCATCAAGCTTTATTAACTACAATTTATTCTGCTAAAAACGAATTAATTATAACTACTCCATATTTAGTACCTAGTGATGATTTATTACATGCTATTTGCACAGCAGCTCAAAGAGGTGTAAAAGTTAGTATTATTATACCTTTATATCATGATTCTATATTAGTAAAATGGGCTAGTAGAGCCTTTTTTAGTGAATTATTAGAAGCAGGAGTTAAAATTTATCAATTTAAAAAAGGATTATTACACAGCAAAAGCATATTAGTAGATCATCAATTAAGTTTAATTGGAACAGCTAATTTAGATATGAGAAGCTTATGGTTAAATTTTGAAATCACTTTATTAATTGATGATAATAAATTTAGTCAAAAATTATATTTAGTTCAAAAAGAATATATTTCTAATTCCGAATTACTAGATAAAAATATTTGGTTTGAACGTGAAAATTGGAAAATAATTTTAGAAAAAATTTTTTATTTTTTAAGTCCATTATTATAAAAAATATATTAATATTAAAATATTTATTAAATAATTAAATATAATATTAAAAAGTTGGGGGTTATAGAAACCCCTACTTATTATATAGATATATTTTTTAAAATATATATATAATAATATTATAATAAAAAATAATTTTTTTTAGTTAAATTATATTATATGTATATTTTAAAAAGTTATTTAAATAATATATGACCCATCTTCTTTTCTTTAGTTTTTAAATAATTATAATTATTATTATTTTTTTTTGTAATAAGAGGAACTCGTTCAATAATATTAATTCCAAAAGATAGCAACATATTAACTTTTAAAGGATTATTTGTTAATAATCGAACTTTTTTTATATTTAAAATATTAAAAATATCTGCACATAAAGAAAAATCTCTTTCATCTGCAGAAAAACCAAGTTTTAAATTAGCTTCAACAGTATCTAATCCTTGATCTTGTAAAGAATAAGCTTTAATTTTATTTAATAAACCAATATTTCTACCTTCTTGACGATGATAAATTAACAAACCTCTACCTTCACGTGTAATTTTATCCATTGACATTTTTAATTGATCACCACAATCACATCTTAAACTAAAAAAAGCATCTCCTGTTAAACATTCAGAATGAACTCTAGAAAGAATAGGTACATTTTTATTTATATCACCATAAACAAGTGCAATATGATTTTTTCCATTTTTTTTTTCTTCAAATCCAAATATAGTAAATTTACCCCAACGAGTAGGTAATATTGCTTTTTCTATCTGAATTAATTGCATAAAAAACTCCATAATTTTTTATTAATTTTTTATAAATTTATTTGATATAAAAAAATATTGATAAATAGATAAAGATATTATTGCATAGATTGTATTATAAAATTTAATTTTTTAATGGGATTTTTTGAGAAAGTAATAGATCGACCTATAACTATATAATCTATTGGAAACTTTTTTATTTGCTCTGGAGTAATAATATTTTTTTGATCATTAAAAGAATCATTTGTACATCTAATACCTGGAGTAATAATTTTACATTTATCACCATATAATAATTTAATTTTTTTAGCTTCCTGACCTGGGCATACTATACCATCCAAACCACAATCAATAGATAATTTTGATAAAGTTAAAATGTAATCTTGTAATGACATTTGTATACCAATCTCTTTTAAATCTTTTCTTTTTAAACTAGTTAATGCTGTAACTGCAATTAATAATGGAGCATTTTTAAAAGTTTTTAATGCTTTTTTTGCAGAAATCAACATTTTTTTACCCCCAGATGCATGTACACTTAACATCCATACACCTAAATCTGCAACTGCTTTTGTTGCATTAAAAACAGTATTCGGAATATCATGAAATTTTAAATCTAAAAATATATTAAAACCTAATTGATGTAATTCTTGAATAAATTTTTTTCCTAAAATTGTAAACATTTCTTTTCCAATCTTTAAATAAACAAGAGATGGATTAAGAAAATCTACTAATTTCATAGCTTCTTTTTTACTATAAAAATCTAATGCAATAATGATTTTTGGAATATTAGAAGAATTGATATTTAACACTATCGCACCTCTTTTAAATAACTTAATTTTTTAAATACTACAATTTTACTTGAAAAAAATATAATTATTAAATTTGAAGATGGGCATGGTATGAAGAACGAACAAAGGGCCCGCAAAAAGCATTTTTAAAACCTATAGAAAGAGCTTCTTTTTTAATATTTTCAAATTCTAAAGGTGATATATAACGTTTTACTGGAAGATGTTTTTTACTAGGTTGAAGATATTGACCTATTGTTAATAATGTAACTCCACAAGAATAAAGATCTTTCATTACCTGAATAATTTCTTTATCTTTTTCACCTAATCCTAACATTAAACCTGATTTAGTAGGAATATTACTATATTTATTTTTAAATGATTCTAGTAATAATAATGATTTTTTATAACTCGCCCCAGGACGTATTTTTTTATAAAGTCTTGGAATATTTTCTAAATTATGATTAAAAATATCAGGAAGTCCTGAATTAAAAATTTTTAATATTAATTGAATTCTTCCTCTAAAATCAGGAACTAATATTTCTATTTTTACTTTATTTTTATATCTAATAGATTTAATACAATTAACAAAATGTTGAGCACCACCATCATATAAATCATCTCTTACAACTGATGTAATTACAACATAGTTAATTCCCATATCAGATATAGTTTTTGCTAATTTATCAGGTTCTTTTAAATTTAAATTTGAAGGTATTCCATGTGAAACTGCACAAAATGGACAATTTCGAGTACATATTGAACCAAGAATCATAAAGGTAGCAGTTCCATTATTAAAACATTCAGATAAATTTGGACAATGCGCTTCTTCACATACAGAATATAAATTATTTTTACGTAATGCATCTTTTATTTTATTTATTTGAGATGTATAAATAGGTAATTTAATTTTTATCCAATCTGGCTTTTTTAATTTATTTTGTTTTTTTAAAATATTTTTAACTGGTATTAAGTTTGATATTTTTTTCATAAATTTTATTTATCATCAAATTTAAAAAATCAATATATTAATTAATATTATTTTAATATATTAAAATTTTTAAAAACATGGTTTTTTTATAATTTTAACATTTAATAACTCAGATAATTTTTTAATTAATATAATACGAAGTTCTGATAATTCTAAATTAGAATTAAATTCTTTTATTTGGGTCATTTTAATATATATATTTCCACATGGATAAATATAATTAAATGGAGTTAAATCCATATTTACATTTAGTGATAAACCATGTAAAGTACATCCATTTTTAACTCTTAATCCTAAAGAACATATCTTTTTATTATTAACATAAACTCCTGGACTATTTTTTTTTATACTAGATTTAATAGAAAAGTAACTTAAAGTTTCTATTATTAAAGTATGCATAATATCTATTAATTTACGAATATTAATTTTTCTACGTTTTAAATCAATTAAAAAATATAATATTTGTTGACCAGGACCATGATATGTAATCTGACCTCCTCTATCAGTTGTTACTACAGGAATGTGATTAATAAAATTATTTTTAGATGTAATTAAGCAATAATTTTTTAATATACCTTGAGTAAAAATAGGATAATGCTCAACAAACCAAAGTTCATCAGGTGTGCAAGTATTTCGATATTTTGTAAAAAAATGCATATTATTATAACTTCTTTCCCAATTTACTAACCCTATATTTTTAAAGAAAATAATTTTATTATTCAATATAATATCCAATATTATTAATGTAATAATTCATTTAAAATAGATTTGATACCAACATTAAAAAATTCTATTCCTAAAGACATTAGTAATAAACCCATAATACGAGTAATAATATTAATACCTGTTTTTCCTAATATTAAAACAACGCATGGAGCTGCTCGAAAACATAACCAACATACTAAAGAAAATAAAAAAATGCATATACTACAACCTATTAAATTTATCCAACTAGAATAATATGTACTCCAAACAATCGTAGAACTAATAGCTCCTGGACCTGCAATTAAAGGCATAGCAAGGGGAACAACACTAATATTTTCTTTATCTTTTTTAATTTTTTGATTTTTTATAAACTTTCCATTAATCATAGAAAAAGCAATACTCATAATTAATAAGCCTCCTGCAATTCTAAATGAATTAATAGATATACCAAAAATATTTAAAATACTATTACCTAGAAATAGTGATATTAATAATATTAAGAATGCAGAAAAATTTGCTATTAAATTAGTTTTTTTTTGTTCAAAAGTAGTTTGATGAGCAGTAATAGTTGTAAAAATAGGAATCATTCCAATTGGATTAACCAAGGCACATAGACTTATAAAAAATTTTATATATATAGAAAAATCAAAAATTGAAATATTCATATTATACTCTTAATTTATATTGGAGTTCTTTAAAAATCTTTTTAAAATAATAAATTTTTTATTATTTAATTAATTTTAATAATTAAGCTTAGCAATAATACTTCTTGTTTTTGTACGAATTTCAAATAATACAACTTCAATTAAATCAGAAACTTTATAATATAAATTACCATTAATAAAAACTTGTCCTATTTCTTGATTAAAAATTATTTCTTCTCTAATCGGATGTAAGAATAATGCAGGGATAAAAACATTTGCACCATTTTTTATTAATTTAGCTCTTATTCCACCTCTAGAAACATCAGTTATCTCAGCATAAAATTTTTTATTTTGATATTCTTTTTTTTGTAAAAGCAATGTATAAAGCCAATCTGAAATATCTCTTTCAGCTATTCTATTTTTTCGTCTTTGTTCACTAATTTTAAATTTAATGTCTTCATGAGGTTTAATAATTTTTTCTTTTTTAATGATTGATTTTAATAAACGATGATTAATTATATCACTATATTTTCGAATAGGTGAGGTCCAAGTTGCATATTCTGAAAAACCTAATGCAAAATGTGGACTTGGTGTAGTACTAAAATCCCCAAAAGATTGATACCGTCGAATTCGACTATTAATGTAATCATTAGATAAAATATTTAATACACGTCTGAGATTACAAAATCCTTTTAGAGTTGTTATTTCTTTAGCTGTAAATTTTAAATTATAATTTTCTAAAAAAGAAACTACATTTTCAGCATTAATAGAATCAAAACCAGAATGTATATTATAAATACCAAAACCTAAATTTCTTGATAAAAATTTTGCAGCTGATACATTTGCGATTATCATTGCTTCTTCAATAATTTTATGAGCAACTCCTCTTTTTTCAATAATTACATCTTGTACTGTACCAGATTCAGAAAATTGAAATCTATATTCCAGGGTGTCTTTAAACAACACTGCATTTAATTTTCTCCATTTTATTCGCAATAAAGATAATCGATATAAAATCAAAATTTGATTCTCAATTGAATGATTTGATGGCTTCCATAATCCTTTTTGATGAATCCAATTTGATACATCATCATAAGATAATTTTTCTTTTGATATAATCCATGCTAAAAAAAAATTAATTTTATTAGAAATATTTCCATCTTTATTAATTATTATAGAACATGCTAAAACTGGTCTACGTTTATTCGGAATTAATGAACATATATTTTCTGATAACTCTCTAGGCAACATAGGAATATTAAAACCAGGAAGATAATTTGTAAAACCACGTTTAGAAGCAATAATATCTAATTTACTTCCACTTTCTATATATGAAGTTGGATCTGCAATAGCAACTGTTAAACAAAAATTACCATTTTTTTCTTCTTTAACAAATAAAGCATCATCAATATCTTTTGTATTAGTATTATCTATTGTAATAAAATCAAGATTTGTTAAATCTTTTCGATATGAATGATCTTTTAAAAGAGTATCTTTTTTTTCAATTAAAGGAGCTTTTTTTTCAAGATTATGACGTGATAAAGTTACCCACCATGGTGTTAATGGATCATTTACTTTTACTATTTCTTCAATTAATTCAGCACAAAATATAGGATTTCCATTAAGTTTATGTTGTATTAAATTCGCAACAGCCCAATCTCCTGTTTCAAAAGAATGAGTAAAATTTTTTTTAGGATAACATATTATATTCAGATCTTTTAAAAAAGGATAATCAGGTAAAATAAATAACTTATTATCTTTTTTTTCAATTTTTCCTACAAATCTTTTTAAAATAGGTTCAATTAATTTTTCAGGATCAACTATTTCACGATCTTTTTCAACTTTTAATAATGCGGATATTTTATCTCCATGCATTACTTTTTTCATATTTTTAGGAGGAATAAAATAACTTTTTTGAATATCAATTTCTAAAAAACCAAATCCTCTTTCAGTACTTTTTACTATTCCTTCAACCCTTGGTATTTTTTTATGTAAATTTTTTTTCAATTGTGCAAGTAATGGATTGTTTTGGAACATAATTATACAACCTAACTATTAAAAATAGAAAATAAATGATTTTATTATTTAAGAATTTTTAATATATAACTTATTTGTAAATTATCATAGATAAATTTTATGAAAATTTTTATAAACACTAATAAAATATTTTTAATTTTTTTTAAATTATTTCATTAGGAATGTTAATATGAAATCCATTATCAACATAAATAATTGAACCAGTGATTCCTAAAGATAAGTCAGAACATAAAAAAGCAGCAACATTTCCTATTTCTTTACTAGTAATATAATTTTTAATTAATGAAACTGATTTTTGATATTCTTGTACTTTATAAAATTTTTTTATTTGACGTGAAGATATAGTTTTTATAGGACCAGATGAAATTGCATTTACTCTAATATTTTTTTTACCTAGTGAATACGCCATATATCTTACATTAGCTTCTAAAGAAGCTTTAGCTGATCCTATTACATTATAATTAGATAAAACTTTTTGAGCACCTATATAAGATAATGTAACTAAAGAAGAAAATTTATTTAGCATATTTATAGATTCCCTTGCCATACTTAAAAAAGTATATGAACTAATCTCATGTGATAAAATAAAAGATTCTTTAGTGCTATTTTTAATAAAATCTTCATTAATCTGCTTTTTAGGACAATAAGCAATAGAATGTACAAATCCATCAAATTTTTTCCATGTTTTTTTTAAATCAAAAAAAAATTCTTTAATATTTTCATCATTAGATACATCACAAAAAAAAATAGAGTTTGCACTCATCGGACGAATTAAATAATTAACTTTATTAATAATTTTTTTATTTTGACAAACAAAATTTAACTCTGCTTTTTGTTTATACATTGCTTTTGCTATACCAAAGGCTATAGATTTTTTATTTGATATACCTGTAATTAAAATTTTTTTACCTTTTAAAAATCCCATATTAAATTTCCAAAAAATTTTTATAAATTTAAATAATTTTATAAATTTTTATTACTTTTTCTAAATAATTTGATGCTTGTTTAGAAGGATGTGTTTTTATATGTTGAAAAAATGTTTTTACTGTCATAGTATTTATCATTTTTATTGCTTGATTTTTGTTTTCATGAAATATTTTTAATAATGCACTTGTTCCATTTACATAAGATACAATAGTTGCATATCTCATTATTTCTTTATCTTTAATCCCAAGTAAATTTTTTTTTTGTAATAAATGAATATAAAGTGTTCCAATATTAATATTAATTTTAGGATTATATAATTCTTCTATAGAAGGTTTTCCCTTTTTTCCATAAAATCTATATATATCTACACCTGCTGCAGAAGGCTTAATTTGCATTAATCCAATTGCATTGGAACTACTTTTTGCATAAGGATTTCCAGAAGATTCAACATATATAATAGATTTAATTAATTTTTCATCAACATGATATTTATTTGAAGCAATTTTAATAAAATTATTCCAATGATAAATTGTTTGTTCAATTTCTTTTTTATTTAAAGAATAGTTTTTTTCTATATTTAGTGATTTATTACAACCTATTAAAAATATAACAGAAAAAATAAGAGCTTTTAATAACACAAGTAAAACTCCTTAAAAATAAATTTTAAAAAAATTTATTTATTCAATTGTTTTTTCAACAATATGAATAGCATAACCAATATAATTTGTTGGAGTGATTTTTTTTAAACGTTTTTTTTCTATTTCTGGAATATTTAAATCTGAAATAAATTTATATATATTAGCTTTACTTATTTTTTTACCTCGAGTGAATTTTTTTAATTTTTCATAAGAATTTTTAATATTATAGCGACGCATAATAGTTTGAATTGCTTCAGATAATACTGACCAATTTTCATTTAAATTCTTTAAAAGTTGAAAACTATTAATTTTTAACTTACTCAAACCACGTAACATTGAATAATATGCAATTATTGCATAAGAAAATACAGCTCCTATATTTCTTAATACTGTAGAATCACTTAAATCACGTTGCCATCTAGAAATAGGTAATTTATTTATCATATGATTCATTAATGCATTAGATAATCCTAAATTACCTTCAGAGTTTTCAAAATCAATAGGATTAATTTTATGTGGCATTACAGATGAACCAATTTCATCTTTGATTAATTTTTGCTTAAAATAATTTAAAGAAATATAACCCCAAATATCACGATTAAAATTAATTAAAATAGTATTAAAAAGAGAAATACATGCAAATATTTCTGCAATATAATCATGTGGTTCAATCTGTGTAGTACATGGATTCCAAATAAGATTTAATGATATAATAAATTCTTTGCTAATAATATGCCAATTAATATATGGATAAGCCGCTAAATGTGCATTGTAATTTCCAGTAGTACCATTAAATTTTGCTAATATTTCAATATTTTTTAATTTTTTATATTGTCTTTTCACACGATAATAAAAATTTAAAATCTCTTTTCCCATAGTAGAAGGAGTGGCTGGTTGTCCATGAGTCATAGATAATAAAGGAATACTTTTATATTCAATTGATAATTTTTTTAAAATATTAATTATTTTTAACCAAAGCGGTAAAATTATTTTTTTAAGAGCATCTTTAATCATTAATGCATAAGCTATATTATTAATATCTTCTGAAGTACATGCAAAATGTATAAATTCTGTAAGATATGATAATTTTTTTGATTGAGATAATTTATTTTTTAAAAAATACTCTAATGCTTTAATATCATGATTAGTTTTTTTTTCTATATTTTTAATATATAACATATCTTTTTCATTAAATTTATTAAAAACGTTATCAATAAATAATATATCATTATTATCTATTTTTTTAATATCTAATAATTTATTCATAGACATGATTTTTTTAAACCATTCAATCTCTACTTTAAGTCGATATTTTAAGTAACCAAATTCACTAAATATATTTCTTAATAATTGTGTTGATTCAAAATAACGACCATCAATAGGAGAAATCGTAGTTAATGAAGTTAACTGCATATTTTAGATTCCTATTTTTGATAATTTTTAATAAAATATAAAATATTACATTAATGATAATTGACGTTTAATAATTCCTCCACCTAAGCATATATCATTATAATAAAATACTACTGATTGTCCCGGGGTAACTGCAATCACAGGTGAATTAAATAAAACTTTTATATGAAAATCATTTATATATTCTATTTTACAAATAACATCATTTTGTCGATATCTTGTTTTGGCGCAACAAGAAAATGATAATTTAATGTTAATACTATTTATCCAAGTAATTTTTTCGGCAATTAAACCTATCGACATTAAATATAGATTATTTAATCCTTGTGCAACAATTAATGTATTTGTTTTATTATTTTTTTTTACTACATACCATGGATTATTGTATTTTCCTTTAATTCCTCCAATGTTTAATCCTTTACGTTGTCCTATGGTATAATGAAATAAACCATTGTGTGTACCAATAATTTCTCCATTTATTGTAACTATATTACCTTTTTTTTTAGAAATGTAGTTAGAAAGAAAATTATTTATATTTCTAGGACCAATAAAACAAATACCTGTAGAATCTTTTTTTTCTGCAATTTTTAAACCTATTTTTTTTGCAATCATTCGAATTTGACTTTTTTTAAATGTTCCAATAGGAAATAAAATTTTTTTTAATTGATAATCTTTTAAAGTATATAAAAAATAACTTTGATCTTTTTGATAATCTATTCCTTTTAAAAGATAATTTACCCCATTTTTTTTTAAAATTCGAGCATAATGACCTGTAGCAATATAATCTGCATTAAGTTGGTTAATAGAATAATTAAAAAACAATTTAAATTTAATTTCTTTATTACATAATATATCCGGATTAGGTGTTCTACCTTTTTTATGTTCATTTATAAATTTTTTAAATACTTTATCCCAGTATTCTTGAGAAAAATTCATTTTATGAAGATGTATATTTAATTTTTTACAAACATTTTTTGCATCATTTAAATCTTTCGCAGCATGACAATAATTTTTTTTATCATCTTCTTCCCAATTTTTCATAAATAAGCCTTCTACAAGATAGGCGTCTTTTTTTAAAAACCATGCAGCTACAGATGAATCAACACCTCCTGACATAGCAATTATCACTTTTTTTTTACATTTATTCATAATAATTACATCTTTTTTAAGATTAAACAATTAAAAGAAAAATAAAATAACTTATATTATTTTATAACAATTCTTTAGTATAAAAATAATCATAAATATATTATATTAAAATAAAAAAAGAAATATATTAAATGTTTATACTTTTAAAAAATATTCATATAAAATACATTTTTATATTAAAAATATAATTAAAAAAAATTTTTAATTAATTTTAAAATAAGTTTAATCTAAAAAAATGAAATATATAAGAAATTTTTCTATTATTGCTCATGTTGATCATGGAAAATCAACCTTATCAGATCGTTTAATTCAAAAATGTGGTGGTTTATGTGATAGAGAGATGTCTCATCAAGTTTTAGACTCAATGGAACTAGAAAAAGAAAGAGGCATTACGATTAAAGCACAAAGCGTTATGATTGATTATATAGATAAAAAAAATAATGTTTTTCAACTAAATTTTATTGATACACCTGGTCATGTAAATTTTTCTTATGAAGTATCTAGATCATTATCTGCTTGTGAGGGAGCATTATTAGTTGTTGATTCAACTCAAGGAGTAGAAGCTCAAACATTAGCTAATTGTCAAACTGCACTAAAAATGAATTTATCAGTATTACCTGTTTTAAATAAAATTGATTTACCTAGTTCTGATGTATGTCGAGTTAAAAAAGAAATTGAAGATATTATTGGAATTTCTACTAAAAATTCTATTCAATGTTCAGCTAAAACAGGTGAGGGTATTGATACACTTATTGAAAAAATAGTTACTGATATTCCTGCTCCTAAAGGAAATAAAAATGGTCCATTACAAGCTCTTATAATTGATTCATGGTTTGATAACTATTTAGGTGTAGTATCTTTAATTAGAATTAAAAATGGATTTATCTCAAAAAAAGATAAAATACAAGTAATGAGTACAGGTCAAACTTATTTTGTTGACCAATTAGGTGTTTTTACACCTAAAAAAATAAACAAAAAAAAATTAAAATGCGGAGAAGTAGGTTGGGTCATATGTGGAATTAAAAATGTTAATGCAGCTCCTGTAGGTGATACATTGACACATTATCATAACCCATCTAAAATAATGTTAAATGGATTTAAAAAAATCAAACCTAAAATTTATGCAGGTTTATTTCCTACTGATTCAAATCAATATGAAACATTTAAAGATGCATTGGAAAAACTAAGTTTAAATGATTCTTCTTTATTTTATGAACCTGAAAATTCCAGTGCTCTTGGATTTGGTTTTAGATGTGGATTTTTAGGTTTATTGCATATGGAAATAGTTCAAGCTCGATTAGAACGGGAATATTCTCTTGATTTAATTTCAACTGCTCCTACTGTTGTTTATCAAATTGAATTAATTAATGGAAAAAAAATTTATTTAGATACCCCTTCAAATTTTCCTTTAATTAATACAATCAAAAATATCAAAGAACCAATTGCAGAATGCAGTATTTTATCTCCTCCAAAATTTCTTGGATCTATAATGAAATTATGTATAAAAAAAAGAGGATTGCAAACTGATTTAATTTATCATGAAAATCAAGTTTCTTTAAAATATCATATTCCTATGAGTGAGATTGTTTTAAATTTTTTTGATGAATTAAAATCAGTTTCTAGTGGTTATGCTTCCTTAGAATATAATTTTAAATATTTCCAAATAGTTAAAATAGTTCGAATAGATATATTAATTAATTCAAAAAGAATAGATGCTTTAACTACGCTTTCTTATTATAAAAATGTACAACAACGTTCTCGTGAAATAGTTGAAAAAATGAAAATGTTAATACCTAGACATCAATTTGATATTAGCATTCAAGCAAGTGTGAATAATGTAATTATTGCTCGATCAACAATTAAACAATTAAGAAAAAATGTATTATCAAAATGTTATGGAGGTGATATTAGTAGAAAAAAGAAACTATTAAAAAAACAAAAAGATGGTAAAAAAAGAATGAAAAAAATTGGTAATATTAATTTACCAAAAAAAGTATTTCTTACTATTTTAAACCTTAATAATTAAAAAGAGAACATAAAATGCCTAACATATTAACAATATTTTTAATATTAAGTACCTTATGTACTGGTTTTTTTTGGTTATTAAACTATATAAAATATTTTATTAACTATTTTTTCATTAAAAAAAAAGAAATAAAATTATTTTAAAAGAAAAAATACTCTTAAAAAATAAAAAAAATATTTATCAAAAAATATCATCTTTATTTCCAATGTTTTTCATTGTTTTTATAACACGTTCTTTTATTTATGAACCATTTCAAATTCCCTCAGGTTCAATGATGCCAACACTTTTAATAGGAGATTTTATTTTAGTAGAAAAATTCATATATGGTTTAAAAGAACCTATTACAAATAAAATATTAATAAAAAATCAACATCCTCAAAGAGGAGATATTATAGTTTTTAGACATCCGATTCAAACTAACATAAATTATATTAAACGTGTAATAGGTTTACCAGGAGATAAAATTAAATATAATATACATAATAAAAAAATTAAAATTTGTATTAATTATACTAATACAAAAAATTGCAAAAATATATTATCTATTAATTATTCAAATAAAAAAACAACTCAATTTTTTCAAAGAATATATTTTTCAGAAAAAAATAATATAAAAACAAAAAAAATATATAATTCTTTTTATTTTAAATTAGTAGAAGAAAATATTAATAATTTTAAACATAAAATACTATTATTAGATGAAATCCAAAATACAAAAAATCATTATTACCAACAAAAAAATATACCAAAATTTACTTGGATAGTACCCGAAAATAAATATTTTGTAATGGGAGATAATCGTGATAATAGTTTAGATAGTCGTTACTGGGGATTTGTACCAGAAGAAAATATTTTAGGAAAAGCTATAAAAATATGGATGAGTTTTGAAAAAAAAGAAAATGAATGGCCTACAAATATACGTATTAATAGGATCGGTAATATATATTAAAATTAATAATATATTAAATAATATTTTTAGATATCTTTCAATATTTTATTAAATTCTATCAAGTTTGTATTATTTTTATGTTATATAAATAAATGAATTAAAAAATTAATTAAAATATTATTGAAATTGGTATGATATGAACCACATTGTTACAAATAAAATACAGGAAGTTTTAGGATATACATTTACTCATAAAAATTTATTAAAACAAGCATTAACACATAGAAGTGCAGGTAGCAATCATAATGAAAGACTTGAATTTTTAGGAGATTCTATTTTAAGTTTTGTAATTGCAAATGCTTTATATCAACATTTTCCTTCTATTAATGAAGGAGATATGAGTCGAATGCGAGCAACTTTAGTTAGAGGCAATACTCTTGCAGAAATAGCATATGAATTTGATTTAGGTGAATATTTACAATTAGGACAAGGTGAATTAAAAAGTGGAGGTTTTCGCCGTGAATCTATTTTAGCAAATACTGTAGAAGCTCTAATTGGTAGTATTTATTTAGACAGTAATATTAAAACAGTAGAAGAATTAATATTAAAATGGTATGAAAAACGATTAGAAAAAATTAGCCCTGGTAATATACAGAAAGATCCTAAAACAAGATTACAAGAATACTTACAGTCTAAACATTTATCATTACCCGAATATTTTATAGTAAATATATGCGGTGAATCTCATAATCAAATATTTACTATACATTGTGAAATTAGTATATATTCGAAGTTATTTATTGGAATAGGAAAAAGTCGAAGAAAAGCTGAACAAAATGCAGCTAAAAAAGCATTAATTAAATTAGGTGTAGAGTGAAAAAAAAACAAAAATATTGTGGATATATAACAATTATTGGAAGAACTAATGTTGGGAAATCAACTTTAATTAATCAAATTGTCAAAAAAAATATTTCTATTACATCAAATAAAAAAAATACAACAAAAAAAAATATAATAGGTATTAAAACTAATGAATTCTATCAATCTATTTATATAGATACACCAGGAATATATTCTAATGATATAAATAGCTTAAAAATAATTAAAAATACAAATATAATTATATTTCTAATAGAAGCGCATATATGGAAAGAAAAAGATGAAATTATTTTAAAAAAAATAAAAAAAACTAATATCCCAATTATTTATGTAATTAACAAAATTGATAAATTATTTAATAAAAATAAAATTTTACCATATATTAATTTTCTTTCAAAAAAAACACATTCAACAGAAATTATTCCCATTTCTGCAAAAAAAAGAGAAAATATTAATATATTAGAAAATATTATAAAAAAATATTTACCAAATAATTTACATGTTTTTCCTAAAAATTATATTACAACAAATTCTTTTTATTTTGAAATATCAGAAATTATTCGAAAACAAGTAATATTTTTTTTAAGAGATGAATTACCTTCAATAATTAGAGTAAAAATTGAATCAATTAAAGATCAATTTAAAGAAATTTATATTCATGCAATTATTTATGTTAAAAATAAAAGACAAAAAAAAATTGTTATTGGTTACAAAGGAGAAATGATTAAAAAAATTAGCGTATCATCTAGATATCATCTTGAAAAAGAAAATAATAAAAAAACACATCTTTTTATATTAGTATTAGAAAAAATTTAAATATAAAACTTTATTTTTAAAATTAGTTAAAATATTTTCAGTATTTTAACTAATTTTAAAAAAATAAAGTTACACTCCTATTAATTTTTAAAAAGAGTTAAATAATAATGTCTATCATAAGTATAGGAACAGATATTGTAGAAATCAAAAGAATTAAAAAAATTTTTTTATCTTTTAGAAATAAACTAGCTCGAAGAATATTATCAGAAAACGAATATATAAAATATTTTAAAATAAAAAATAAAATTAAATTCCTTGCAAAAAGCTTTGCTGTTAAAGAAGCAGCATCTAAAGCACTGGGAACTGGTATTAATTGCGGAATTACTTTTAATCAATTAGAATTATATAATAGTTATCTTGGAAAACCTAAATTAAGATTTTTAAATAATGCTTTAAAAAAATTAAAAAAAATGAAATGTAAATCTATACACGTTAGCACTTCTGATGAAATATCATATTCATATGCTATAGTGATTTTAGAAAATTAATTATTAATAAATTTTAAATATTTGATTTTCTTTTATTTCTAAAAAAATTAGTTAAAATTTCAGAACACTGGTACTCCATAATATTTTTTTGAATTTTTAATTTACATTTTTTTTGAAATTGAAAAAAAATATTATTAATAGAGTATGTATTTTCTTTTTTATAACTAGCTCCAAATACTAATCTTTTAATACGACTATGTATAATTGCGCCAAAACACATTATACAAGGTTGTAATGTGACATATAATGTCGTATTTTTAAATCTATAATTTTTTATATTTTTCCCGGCTTGACGTAAAGCTATAATTTCAGCATGCGCAGTAGGATCATTTTTTGAAATAGAACTATTCCAACCAGTTCCAATAATTTTTTCTTTGAAAACTAATATTGCTCCTATTGGAACTTCACCAATTTTTTGAGCATAACATGCATATTTAAAAGCAATTTTCATCCAATTTTGATCTTTTTTAATTTTCATAGAATATTTTTTTTAATAGATATTTTTAGTTTTTTTTAGTATCTTTAATTTTTCTTTTCTCCATGCGTTACGTTTTTCATCTTCTCTTTTATCTACTTTACTTTTTCCTTTAGCTAATCCTATAAGCAATTTACACCAAGATTTTTTCCATAATAAAGATAACGCAATTAAAGTATAACCAATTTTGTTTTTTTTTATAGATAAATAATTAATTTCATTTTTATGTAATAATAATTTTCTTTTTCTTAAAGGATCACAGGATATATGGCTAGAAATTGTAGATAAAGGTTGAATAATAGAATTACAAAGATACATTTCATGTGAAATATTGCTAACATAACTTTCAGTAATATTAATTCGACCTAATTTAATAGATTTTATTTCCCATCCTTTTAATACTAAACCAGATTGAAATGTTTCTTCTATGAAATAATTATAATGTGCTTTTTTGTTTGTACAAATAGTAGAAAGTTTATAATTAGATTTTTTTTTGATTGACATATATTAATATGATCCGACAAATTAAATTAAGAATCTTTATTTTTTGATACTACAACCATAGCCGGACGCAATAAACGAGAATTATTAAGTAAATATCCAGATTGCATAATTTCAATAATTTGATCTGATTTAATTAAATTTGTATAATTAATAGATATGGCTTGATGAAGATCAGGATTAAATGGTACTTTTATTTCATTTATTTTAGATATTTTAAATACGTCAAATATATTTTTTATTAAAGAAAAAAAATGTTCGATTTTTTTTAAAATATTTTTATATCTTTCTTCTTTTTTTTGTTTTATTAACTCAAAAGCTCGCTCAATATTATCTATAATAGGAAGTAATTCAAAAATTAACTTTTCTAAAGAAAATTTTTCATATTTTTCAATTTCTTTATTTAATCGTGTTTTTATTTTAAAAATTTCTTCATTTTGTTTTAAAATTATATTTTTTATTTTTATTTTAGATGTTTCTAACTCATTCTCTAAATTTTTAATTAAAAAAATATTTTCATTAATTTCTGAATCATTTGATATTTCTTTATTAAATTTACGATCTATATTTTTATCATCTATTATATCTTTATCGGATTTTATATCTTTATTCATAAAAAAATATTCCTTTTTATATTTGATGTAATACTAAATCGATAAAAACCATTAAAAAATTTAAATATTCTAATTTATTTTTTAAGAGGAGAAATATAAGATATTGACATATCCCAAGGTTGTTCTATCCATATATTTTGAGATACATCAATAATATAGTTATCTACTAATATTTTACCCATCGGTTTTGCAAAAATAGTAACAAAATATGCTTTAGGATATAATTTTCGAATAATTTTTGCAGTTCCACCTGTATCTACAAGATCATCTACTATAATAATTTTTGAACTATTACTTTGTGATTTTTTTATAATTGTTCTATTTTTTTTTAAAGAATTATAATTATAACTTGCAATACAAATAGTATCAACATATCGAATATTTAACTCTCTTGCTAATATAGATGCAGGGACTAAACCACCTCTACTAATAGCAACAATTTTATTCCATGAGTTTAATTTAACTAATCGATTAGCTAACTTTCTAGTATAAATCTGAAGCATATCCCAAGTAACAATATATTTCTCACTCATGAAAAATTCCAAAACTATAAAATAGTATTTATTAGAAAGTGGAAATAATTTATAGTTATTTTAGGATGTTAAACTATTGAAATAAAATTAATGATAAATTTATTTATTCATTTCTTTTTCAATAATTAAGATTAATATATGAATAATTTTTATGTGCATTTCTTGTATTCTATCAGAATAACCAAAATATGGAACACAAATTTCTATATCAGATAATTCTTTAATTTTACCTCCATCATTTCCTGTTAAAACAATTACTTTCATATTTTTATCACGTGCTGCATGTATTGCTTTGACAATATTTTTTGAGTTTCCAGAAGTAGAAATAGCTAATAATATATCATTTTCGTTACCTATGCTTTCTATGTAACGTGAGAAAACATATTCATATCCAAAATCATTACCTACAGCAGAAATATGGCCAGAATCAGAAATAGGTATTGCTGGATATCCTAATCTCTTTTCTCTATAAAGCCCTGTTAATTCTTCTGAAAAGTGAATAGAGTCACAATTTGATCCGCCATTACCACAAGAAATTATTTTATTTTTATTTTTAAATGCTTTTGAAATTAAAATACCAGCCTTTTCAATATTTTTTATTTGATTTTTATCATTTAAAAAATTTTTTAATACATCTAATGCAACATTTAATTCACAATAAATAATTTTTTTATACATTAATTAAAGTTCTTATTTTTTTAAAATAATTTTTCGGTGCGGACGGGACTCGAACCCGCGACCCCCGGCGTGACAGGCCAGTATTCTAACCAACTGAACTACCGCACCTTCTTATATTTATTTTATTGTACATATTTTAAAAAAATGAGTCAATCATCTTTTTATAGTTATTAAAAAATTTAATATTTATATATTATTTTTTATTCAATATATTTTATATATTCCATATATTTTTGATGCAATTTTAGTTCTTTATCACTAGCCTTTAATATTTTTAAAGAATATTTTTTATTTGTTATTGTTTTTTTATAATAATCTACATTCTCAATATTTTTAATATTATTACAAAATAACATAGATTTTTGACCAACTGTCATTAAAAGATATAATTTACCTAATAAAAAAGAATCTAAAAGAGCTCCATGTAAAGTTCTATGTGAATTATTTATTTTATATCGGTTACAAAGTGCATCTAACGTATTTTTTTTCCCAGGAAATAATTTTCGAGCAATTTTCAAAGTATCTACAATATAACAAAATTTTGATATATCTACTTTTTTATTAGCAAATATAGAAAACTCTTGGTTTATAAAACCTATATCAAATGGTGCATTATGAATAATTAATTTACAATATTTAATATAGTTAAAAAATTTTTTAGCTATATTTTTAAATAATGGTTTATCTAATAAAAAATTATTAGTAATTCCATGCACTTTAATAGCACTTTGATCTATTAATCTATTAGGTTGAAGATAAACATGAAAATTGTTTCCTGTAAAACGTCGATTAATAATTTCAACAGCTCCAATTTCAATAATTCTATGATTTAAAAATGGTTTATCAGAGTTACTCATTCCTGTAGTTTCAGTATCTAGTATAATTATTCTTTTTTTATTATTTATCATTTTTAATTTATCATTTATGATTATAAACTATTAAAATAATTTAATTTTTTTAGGAATATTAAATATAATGTTAAAATTAGTAAAAATATTTACAGACGGATCTTGCTTAGGAAATCCAGGTTCAGGTGGATATGCTACAATATTAAGATATAAAAAAAAAGAAAAAATATTATCTTCAAGTTTTTTTTTAACTACAAATAATAGAATGGAACTCATGGGTGTTATATCAGGTTTAGAATCTTTAAAAATACCTTGTTTTGTTGAGATTTATACAGATAGTAGATATGTTAAAATAGGTGTAACAAACTGGATTTTTATCTGGAGAAAAAAGAAATGGAAAAAATTTAATAAAAAATCAATAAAAAATATAGATTTATGGAGACGAATGAATAATTTAATAAATAAACATTTTATCAAATGGATTTGGATTAAAGCACATATAGGTCACATAGAAAATGAAAAATGTGATCAAATTGCACGTAAATGTGCAAAATCTCCATCACTTAGAGATATTTTTTATGAAAAAATTTTTTATAATCAAAAAATGGTAAAATTATGATTTTAACAAAAATTTCTGTATTACATGATAATTATATCTGGATATTATATAATAAAAAAGGTTCTTGTATTATTATTGATCCAGGTGTTGCAGATGCAGTGATAACTAAAATTATTCAAAAAAAATTAAATCCAATAGCTATCTTATTAACACATGAACATATCGATCATACTGGTGGTGTAAATAAAATTTTAAAAATATATCCTAATATTATTGTTTTTGGACCAAAAGAAATAAAGAATAATTATATTCATGAAGTTGTTACTGGAGGAGATAAAATAAGTTTACTAAAAAAAAATATTTATGTTTTTTTTACGCCAGGTCACACTTTAAACCATGTTTCATATTATTTGAAACCATATTTATTTTGTGGTGATACTATATTTTCCTGTGGTTGTGGTAAAGTTTTCAATAATAATTATTTAGACATGTATTATTCTATAGAACTAATTAAATCATTTCCTAAATATACTATTTTATGTTGGTCACATGAATATACTCTTTCTAATTTAAATTTTTCTATAAACATTATACCAAAAGATAAATCAATTAAAAAATATTATAAAAAAATCAAAAAAAAATTATATTTAAAAAAAAGCATTTTTCCATTCTATCTATTCAATGAAAAGAAAAATAATATATTTTTAAGAACAAATGATCCTTCTTTGATCAAAGAATTAAAACTTCAATCAAAAAGTTATTTTGATATTTTCAAATACTTAAGAATTGAAAAAAATAATTTTTAAATTTTTGGAGCTAAGCGGGATTGAACCGCTGACCTCCTGCGTGCAAGGCAGGCGCTCTCCCATCTGAGCTATAGCCCCGTAAGCTTGTTTGGTAGGCCTGAGTGGAATTGAACCACCGACCTCACCCTTATCAGGGGTGCGCTCTTACCATCTGAGCTACAAGCCTTTCTAGAATAGAACTATATTAGATAATTTGTGTGGGCACTAAAAAATAAGCATATATTTTTAAGGAGGTGATCCAACCGCAGGTTCCCCTACGGTTACCTTGTTACGACTTCACCCCAGTCATGAATCACAAAGTGGTAAACGCCATCCCTGTTAAGGGTTAGGATATTTGCTTCTTTTGCAACCCACTCCCATGGTGTGACGGGCGGTGTGTACAAGGCCCGGGAACGTATTCACCGTGACATTCTGATTCACGATTACTAGCGATTCCGACTTCGTGGAGTCGAGTTGCAGACTCCAGTCCGGACTACGATTTACTTTATGAGGTTGGCTTGTCTTCGCAGATTTGCTTCTCTTTGTATAAACCATTGTAGCACGTGTGTAGCCCTGGTCGTAAGGGCCATGATGACTTGACGTCGTCCCCACCTTCCTCCGGTTTATAACCGGCAGTCTCCTCTGAGTTCCCGGCCGAACCGATGGCAACAGGGGATAAGGGTTGCGCTCGTTGCGGGACTTAACCCAACATTTCACAACACGAGCTGACGACAGCCATGCAGCACCTGTCTCACAGTTCCCGAAGGCACTTTCTTATTTCTAAGAAATTCTGTGGATGTCAAGACCAGGTAAGGTTCTTCGCGTTGCATCGAATTAAACCACATGCTCCACCGCTTGTGCGGGCCCCCGTCAATTCATTTGAGTTTTAGCCTTGCGGCCGTACTCCCCAGGCGGTCGACTTAATGCGTTAGCTTCGGAAGTCACTTCTCTTGGAAACAACCTCCAAGTCGACATCGTTTACGGCATGGACTACCAGGGTATCTAATCCTGTTTGCTCCCCACGCTTTCGCACCTCAGTGTCAGTATTCGTCTAGGAGGCCGCTTTCGCCACAGGTATTCCTCCAGATATCTACGCATTTCACCGCTACACCTAGAATTCTACCTCCCTCTACGATACTCTAGTATTTCAGTTTCAAATGCAGTTCCTAGGTTGAGCCCAGGGATTTCACATCTGACTTAAAAAACCACCTACGTGCTCTTTACGCCCAGTAATTCTGATTAACGCTAGCACCCTCCGTATTACCGCGGCTGCTGGCACGGAGTTAGCCGGTGCTTCTTTTGCAGGTAACGTCAAGAAATAAAATTATTAGTTTTATTTTTTTCCTCCCTACTGAAAGTACTTTACAACCCTAAGGCCTTCTTCATACACGCGGCATAGCTGCATCAGGCTTTCGCCCATTGTGCAATATTCCCCACTGCTGCCTCCCGTAGGAGTCTGGACCGTGTCTCAGTTCCAGTGTGGCTGGTTATCCTCTCAGACCAGCTAGAGATCGTCGCCTTGGTAAGCCTTTACCTTACCAACAAGCTAATCTCGTCTGGGCTCATCCAAAAGCATGAGGCCTAAAAGGTCCCCCACTTTGGTTTTTCAACTTTATGCGGTATTAGCTACCATTTCTAGTAGTTATCCCCCTCTTTTGGGTAGATTCCCAGATATTACTCACCCGTTTGCCGCTCGCCGACAAGAAAGCAAGCTTCCTTTCGCTGCCGCTCGACTTGCATGTGTTAGGCTTGCCGCCAGCGTTCAATCTGAGCCATGATCAAACTCTTCAATTTTTACAACATCGCTTAAATAAATTTAAGCGATTTAAAAAAATTAAATCTATTTTGTACTTAATTTTCTGTGCCCACACAGATTATCTAATATTTTTTTAAAGAGCGTTTTTGAATTTTTTCTTAAATTTCACTTTTATATAATTTAATTTAGATTACATTTTTTTTATTACCTTGTCAACCTTTTTAATAAAATTAATTTTTTTAATATTATTATCTAAAAGAAAAAATAAAAAAATGAACTTAAATAATATGGTTTTTTGTTATAATATAATTATATTTTAAATATTACGATATTTTTTTAAAATAAATTTTTACAACAAATATCTAATAAATAAATATTTAATAATTACAATTAAAATTTAATTTGAAATAATTTTTAAATACTAAGGATTATATAATGAAAATAAAATATATAATAAAAAAGGATATTGAACAAGCTTTAATTAATATAGGTGTAAAAAATTTTTGCGAACCATGTATTATATCTAGCAAAAAAATAGAATTCGGACATTATCAAGTTGATAATTTAATAAAAATATCTAATATATCTCATATTGATCCATTTAATTTATTTAATAAAATATACTATTTAATTAAATTTAAAGATATATATAAAAAGATAACATTTTCACCACCTGGATTTATAAATATTTTTATCCATTCTAAATGGTTATCGGAAAAATTAGAAAAAATATTTTTTTCATCACGTTTAGGAGTTAAATATGCTTCTTATAAAAAAACTATAGTTATAGATTATTCATCACCTAATGTTGCTAAAGAAATGCATGTAGGACATTTAAGATCTACAATTATCGGTGATGTTACAACAAGAGTATTAGAATTTTTAGGTCATAATGTAATCAGAGCTAATCATATCGGAGATTGGGGTGCTCAATTTGGTATATTGATTGCATATATAAAATATAAAAATTTACAAAAAAAGTTAAATAAAAATCTTATCTCTTTACATGAAATTGAAGAATTTTACTGCAAAGCTAAAAAAAAATATGAATCAGATAAAAATTTTAAAAAAATATCTAAACAATATGTAGTGCAATTACAAAGTGGAGATAAAAATTGTTATTCTATTTGGAAAAAATTAGTTTCTATTACAATGAATAATAATTATAAACTATATAAAAAACTTAATGTAACATTGAATAAACAACATACTATGGGAGAAAGTATATATAATAAAATGCTACCAAATATCATAAAAGATCTTAAAAAAAAGAAATTAGCTGTAGAAAAAAATGGAGCAATTATCGTTTTTTTAGATAAATTTAAAAATCGAATAGGGGAACCTATGGGAGTTTTAATTCAAAAAAAAGATAAAAGTTTTTTATACTCTACTACTGATATTGCTTGTTTAAAATATCGATATGAAATATTTCACGCTGATCGAATAATATATTATACGGATGTACGTCAACACCAGCATTTATTACAAGCTTGGATAATTGCTAAAAAAGCAAAATATATACCAAGTAATTTATTATTAGAACATCACGAATTTGGAATGATGCTATCTAAAAATAAACGACCTTTTAAAACTCGAGATGGTAATACTATTAAATTAAATACATTAATTAATGAATCAATAAATAGAGCTTTAAAATTAATTAAAATAAAAAAACCAAACTTACCAAAAAAAAAGCTTATCAAATTATCAAAAATTATTGGTATAAGTGCAATAAAATATGCCGATTTATCTAAAAATAGAAAAACTAATTATATATTTAATTGGGATTTAATGTTAAGTTTTGAAGGAAATACATCACCTTATATACAATATGCTTATACAAGAATTATATCTATAATAAAAAAATCTAATTTTCATGTACATAAGATTAAAGAAAAAATTAATCTTACAAAAAATAGTGAAATTAAATTAGCAATTAAAATACTAGAATTCGAGGAAATTATTTTAATAATGGAAAAAAATGGAACCCCTCATATTATGTGTAGATATTTATACCAATTAGCTATATATTTTTCTAATTTTTATGAAACATGTTCAATTTTATTTGCTAAAAAAATTAAAATTTGTAAAAGTAGATTAAAATTATCTTTTATAACAGCAAAAACATTGAAAAAAGGATTAAATCTATTAGGTATTAAAATATTAAAAAAAATGTAATTTATATAATTAAGATTTTAACAAGGTGAGGTAGTAATGTAGTATTATAAACAACATACCACTTAAAACCACACCAATTTATTTTTAAAAATATTTTTATTTATTACCAATAATATAAGTAACTTTAATATTTTTTGATTCTGTTATTTCAAGTTGAGATAGAACAGTTAATTCGGGATATTGAGAACGTAAAAATTTAGATAAAAATAATCGCAAAGCATGAGGAACTAGTAAAACAATAGGGGCATTTATTAATTTTTGATTTTCAATTGCTTCTTTAGTTTTAACTAATAAAATATCAGATAAACCTGGTTCTATACTATTTTTTTTACCCTTCAAACTATCTAATAATAATTTTTCTAAATTTGATTCTAAAATCATGACTTCAATTATAGATTTTTTATAAAATAACTTTTGTATAATTAGCTTGCTTAATGAAATTCGAACTAAACTAGTTAATTCATTTGCATCTTTTTGATTAATAGAATATTCTGATAATGTTTCTAAAATAGTTCGCATATCTCGTATTGAAACTTGTTCTAAAAGTAAATTTTTTAAAATTTTATGAACAGTTGTCAAATCAATTACATTAGGTATTAAATCTTCAGTTAATTTAGGTATTTCCTTATTAACATGATCTAATAATTTTTGAGTTTCATAACGTCCAAATAATTCATTAATATTCTGAGAAATTAAAAAATTTAAATGTGTGGCAATAATATCACTACATTCAATTATAGAATATCCTTTCTTTTCAGCGTCATCTTTAAATTCTTTATTAATCCAATAACCAGAAAAACCAAAGGTAGGTTCAATAACTTTTTTGAAAGGTAAAGATTCTATTTCCTGACCAGTAGCAAGCGCCATAAGTTTTCCATATAAACATTTACCTTGTCCAACTTCTAAACCTTTAATAAATATACGATATAAATTACTATTTAATTCTATGTTATTTTTAATATGAACTATAGGCGGAAGAAAACCCATATCTTTTGCAATTCGCTTACGTACAATACGAATTTTTTCTAATAAATCACCATTTCTTTTAATATCTAACAACGGTAATAAATTAAATCCTATTTCAATCCTTATAGGATCTTCTAATTCTACATCATTCCAAGATGCTTCATTATTTAAATTTAAAGTAGATTCATTCTTATTTTTAGAAACTAAAGAAATATTATTATTTAAACTAAGTTTTTTCTTATTTAACCACCAAGATAAAGTAAATAATAAAATTGTAAATATTAAAAATATTAAATTTGGCATACCAGGAATAAAACCAAGTATACCTAAAACTACTGCAGTTAATAAAATTACTTGAGGATTATAAAATAATTGACTAATAATTTGTTCCCCAACATTTTGATTAGTACTAACGCGTGTAACAATTACTCCAGCAGCTGTAGAAATAACTAAAGCTGGAATTTGAGCTACTAAACCATCTCCAATAGTTAATAAAGTATAAACTTGAGCAGCTTTACTTAACAACATATCATGTTGTAAAATACCGATGATAAAACCACCACATATATTAAGTATCATAATTAAAATACCAGCAATTGCATCACCTCGAACAAATTTACTTGCGCCATCCATAGAACCATAAAAATCAGCTTCTTGTGTAATTTGTAAACGACGTTTTTTAGCTTCTTCTTCTCCAATTAAGCCTGCATTTAAATCAGCATCAATTGCCATTTGTTTGCCTGGCATAGCATCTAATATAAATCTTGCACCTACTTCTGCTATTCTTCCAGCCCCTTTTGTAATAACCATAAAATTAATAATTACTAAAATAATAAATACAACAATTCCAATAGCAAAATTCCCACCAACTAAAAAATGTCCAAATGCTTCTATAACTCGACCAGCTGAATAAGTTCCTGTATGTCCATTTAAAAAAATAACACGAGTAGATGCAACATTTAATGCTAATCGTAACAATGTTGAAAAAAGTAAAATAGTTGGAAATGCAGCAAAATCTAAAGTTTTTCGAGTAAACATGGCAACAAGTAAAATAATTACTGATAAAGCAATATTAAAGGTAAAAAAAATATCTAAAATAAAAGGAGCTAATGGTAATACCATCATTGATAAAATAATTAAAATTAGTATTGGACCTGCTAATACTTTCCATTGAGTATTTTTAAAGTTTCTCATGTTCTGAAAAACAGAATAAAAATTAATCATTACTTTTATTTGCTCCTCTAAAATTCAATTCTGATGGAACCGATATATTTTTTGGTTTTTCTGGAAAAATTCCACCTTCTTTTTTCCATTTTTTTACTTTCCATACCCACGCTAAAATTTCAGCAACAGCTTGATAAAGAGGACCTGGTATATATTGTCCTATTTCAGCATATCGATATAGTGCACGAGCTAATAATGGGGCAGAAATTATAGCAATATTATGTCTTATTGCTATACTTTTTATTTGGATAGCTAAAGACCCAATTCCTTTTGCTATAACTTTAGGCGCATTCATATTCTTTTCATCATATTTAAGCGCTACTGAACAATGTACTGGATTAGTGATAACAACATCAGAATTTGGAATATTTAAAATCATTCTTCTTCTTAAGTTATTTTTCATTTGTTGACGAATTCTAGCTTTTAAATGAGGATTACCTTCGTGTTCTTTAAATTCATCTTGAATTTGTTTATAAGACATTTTTAACTGTTTATAGTATTTAAATTGTTGCCAAAAAATATCAAACATAACAACTGGGATTAACCCTAATATTATTAAAAAACAACAATAAAAAATATTTTTCAATCCAAAAGAAAAAGCAGAAAAAACATCTTTAACATGAAAAAATAATATTTCAAAAAAATGTAATGATAGATAATAAAAAACTATACCCCCTATTATTAATAACTTTAACATAATTTTAAATAACTCAAAAAATATTTTTAAAGAAAAAATTCTCTTTAATCCAGTTAATAAATTTAATTTTTTTAAATCAAATTTCAATGATTTAAAACTAAATTTTATACCACTAAATAAAATAGATGGTATGATAATTATAAAAAATAAAGATACTAAAAATGGAGTAAAAACAATTAAAATTCTTTTTAAAAAATAGATTATATTTAATAAACAATTATGTTCATTAAAAATAATATTATTATTAAAATACAAACTACTAAACATAATTTTTTTAAATTCAAATATAATTTTATCTTTAAAATATAATAAATTTAAAACTCCTATTATTAAAATTAGCAAAGAGTTTAATTCACGAGAGTATCTAGTTATTCCTTTCTTTTTAGATTTTTTAATATGACGCTCAGTCGGCTGTTGATTTTTTTCTTCATTCGTATCATTTTTCATTTTAAAATATTTTAACCATAATTAAAAATTATAAATATTAAAAAGTGTTTTATAAAATATCTTATTATATAATAAAATTATTTTTTATTATTAATAAATACTTTAATTTCAAATAAATTTTATTCTTAATTGAGAATTTAACATATGAAAGCAAGTCAATACCTATTACTAACTTTAAAAGAAACATCTCATGAAACAAAAATTATTAGTCATGAACTTATGCTGAAAAGTGGAATGATTAGACAATTATCTTCAGGTTTATATACTTGGCTACCAACAGGCTTGCGAGTAATAAAAAAAATAAATAAAATTATCATAAATGAAATGAAAAAAATAAATGCTTTAGAAATTTTAATGCCTATTATACAACCTAAAACACTATGGGAAAAAAGTGGTCGACTAGATATATATGGAAAAGAACTATTACAATTTTTTGATCGACGAAATCAAAATTTTATATTAAGTCCAACTAATGAAGAAATTATTACAAATTTAATTGGAAAAGAAATTCAGTCGTATCAAAATTTTCCATTAATTGTATATCAAATTCAAACAAAATTTAGAGATGAAATACGTCCAAGATTTGGAATTATCAGAGCTAGAGAATTTATTATGAAGGATGCGTATTCTTTCCATACCAATCAAACATGTTTAGAAAAAACATATAATGATTTTTATCAAAGTTACATTAATATATTTAATAAAATTAACCTTAAGTTTCGTGTAGTTAAAGCTGATTCAGGTTCTATGGGCGGTAAAATTTCTCATGAATTCCAAGCTTTATCTGAAAATGGAGAAGATGAAATAGTATTTTCAGAAAAAACATCATATTCTTCTAATATTAATACAGCAAAATCAATAGAATCTATAAATTTTTTTCAAACATCAAATAAAGATATTCATAAAAAAATAAAAAGTATTAAATCTATTAAACATATAAACGAACTAAAACATCCTATTAAAAAATTAGTAAAAACTATTTTAGTTAAAACTAATAAAACAGAAAAATATCCATTTATAGCTTTATTAATACGATCCGAACATACATTAAATTTATTTAAATTAGAAAAAATTGATATTATAAAAAAACCATTAAAAATACTTAATGAAGAAGAAACTATTAAATTAACAGGTGTGAAAAAAAAATTTTTAGGACCATTAAATTTAAAATTTCCTATATTTTCTGATGTTTCAGTATATTATATGAAAAATTTTATTATTGGTTCAAATATAAATGAAAAATTTTTTATTAATGTAAATTGGAAAACAGATATCCCAATACCTACTGTTGTTGATATTAGAAATATTGATAAAAATGATTTAGGACCAGATGGATTAGAATACTTAAAAATCAAAAAAAGCATAGAAATTGGACACATCTTTCAATTAGGATTAAAATATTCAAAAAAAATGAATATATTAATAAAAAATAAATCTGGTAAAAAACAACACTTATACATGGGATGTTATGGAATTGGTATTTCAAGAATGATTGCAGCTATAATTGAACAAAACCATGATAATAATGGAATTATTTGGCCAAATTCTATCGCTCCTTTCGAAGTTGCTATTTTACCAATTAATATAGAAAATTGCCAAAAAACTAAAAAAATTTCAGAACAACTATATAAAAAAATTAAAAATGAAAATATCGATGTTATTTTAGATGATAGAAATAAAAGAACTGGTATTATGTTCAATGAAATTGATTTACTTGGAATACCACATCAAATTATTATCAGCAAACATAACATAGATAAAGAAAATGTTGAATATCGTTCGAGAATAAATAAAACAAGTATTTTTATTAATATAAAAGATGTTATATTTTTTTTAAAAAAACAATTAAAAATATAAAAAATTAAAAATTGAAAGTAAAATTTTTTATAAAAGAAGTTTTTTATATTTTATCTAATGAAAAAAATCTAATTTTATTTTTTTTAATCCAATTAAAAATTTTAATTCCATTAAAAACTCATTAGTAATAGTAATATAAAACTTCTTTTTTTGCATAATACCTAAAGAAAAATAATATTTTTTAACAATAATATCAATAAAAATATGTCCTTTTTTTTGGTTTTCTAACAATTGATATAATTTTTTTAAACAATACTTATCATTTTCTTTTGTTAAAAAAATAGTTAATTTTTTTACATATTTTTTTCTTAGCAATGGTAAATTTATAATATTAGATGCTATTATTCTATTATTCTTATCTATATCTATTGTTCCTTGAATTAATAAAATTTCATTTAATTTAATTAATCTTTCAAATAAATTAAATAATTTATTAAAAATAATAATTTCTATACGAGAAGTATAATAGTCTAATATTAATATAGCTATTTTATTTTTATTTTTTGTAATTTTAATTTTAATTGAAACTACTATACCTATAATAATTCTTTTTTTATTATCTTTTAAAAGATTTAAATCTAAAGATTTTAAATGATTTATATAATATTTTAATTCTTTTTTAAATTGATCCATAGGATTTTCAGTTAAATAAAAACCTAAAACTTGATACTCATTTTTTAATCTATCTTTTTCAAACAAATCTAATTTTAACAAACGATCATTTTGAATGATATTAAATTCATCTTTAAATGTACCAAAAAGACTACCTTGTCGATTTTTTTGAACACGTAAATATTCTTTAGATGCTTTAATAACGTCTTCAATTGAATTAAGTAAATAACTTCGATTTTTATGAAAAGAATCAAAGCTACCAGACATGATTAATTGTTCTAATATTCTACGAGTAATTTTATAACAATCACAGCGAATACATAAATCAAATAAATCAGAAAATAAACCGTTCCTATTCCTTTCTTTAAGAATATTTTTTATTGAATTCTCACCTATTCCTTTTATCCCTCCAAGCCCATAAACAATATTATTATTACCATCAACATAAAACATATATTCACTTAAATTAATATTTGGAGCAATAATATTTAATTTCATATTTAATGCTTCATTTACTAAAATTATTATTTTATCTGTATTACCTATATCAGAATTTATAGTAGAAGATATAAATTCGGAAGGATAATATAATTTCAACCACAATGTTTGATAAGATATTAAAGCATAAGCTACAGAATGAGATTTATTAAAACCATATCCAGCAAACTTTTCTAATAAATTAAAAATTTTTTCTGATAATTTAAGATTAATACCGTTTTTTTTTGTTCCATTTAAAAAAATTTTTCTTTGTTTTAACATATCTTTTGAATTTTTTTTACTCATAGCCCTTCTTAAAATATCTGCTTTCCCTAAACTATAACCAGCTAAAACTTGAGCAATTTTCATTACTTGCTCTTGATATAAAATAATTCCATAAGTTGAATCTAAAATCGGTTTTAAAAGAATATGTTGCCATTTATGATCAGGATATGAAATTTTTTCATAACCATGTTTTCGATTTATAAAATTATCTACCATACCTGATTGCAATGGACCTGGCCTAAAAAGTGCTAAAAGTGCAATAATATCTTCAAAACAATCAGGTTTTAACCTTTTAATTAAATCCCTCATTCCATCAGATTCTAATTGAAATATTGCTCTAGTTTTACACTGGTTTAATAAATTAAAACATTTTTTATCATTTAAAGAAATAGTATTAATATTAATTTTCTTTTGATTTGTTAACAACTTTGAATTAATCATATCTACTGTGCAACTAATTGTTGTTAATGTACGTAAACCTAAAAAATCAAATTTTAGTAAACCAACATATTCAATGTCATTTTTATCAAATTGAGTAACTGGATTATCTCCTTTTTCATCACAATATAGTGGACAAAAATCAGTAATCTTAGTAGGGGAAATTACAACCCCTCCTGCATGCTTCCCAATGCTTCGATTTATACCTTCTAATTTTTTAGATATATCAATTAAATTTTTTACATCTTCATTGTTTCTATAAAGATGATATAATTCTGATTTTTCAGAAAAAGCATCATTTAATGTTATTCCTGGATCTAAAGGCACTAACTTAGATAAATTATTAATAAATCCATAAGGATATCCCAATACTCTTCCTACATCTCTAATTACAGCTTTTGCTGTCATAGTTCCAAAAGTAATAATTTGAGCTACTGAATTTCTACCATATATATCTGAAACATGATCTATCACTTGATCTCTTTTATCCATGCAAAAATCAATATCAAAATCAGGCAAAGAGATACGTTCAGGATTTAAAAAACGTTCAAACAATAAATCAAATAATAAAGGATCTATTTCTGTAATGTTTAATGCATATGCTACTAATGAACCAGCCCCAGAACCTCGGCCTGGACCTACTGGTATATTATTATCTTTTGCCCATTTTATAAACTCCATAACAATTAAAAAATATCCAGGAAATCCCATTTTATTTATTACACTTAATTCCATATTTAAACGATTTTTATATTTTAAATAAGTTTCTTTATTTATCTTGATATTAGAAGAAGAATGCTTTAAACGTTTCTTTAATCCTTTGTTAGATTCTGTAATTAAATAATTCTCAACACTTATATCACCTGTTGGAAAACATGGTAAAAAATATTTTCCAGACGATATAAAAACATTGCAACGTTTTGCAATTTCTACACTATTAATTAAAGCTTCAGGAAATTCAGAAAAAAGTTTAAACATTTCTTCTTTGCTTTTTAAAAATTGATGTTGACTATAATTATTTTGAATTCTAGAATTTTTTAATATTTCTCTTTCATGAATAGAAACCTTAATCTTATGAATTTTAAAATCTTCTTTATTTAAAAAACAGACATCATTCGTTGCAACTACTGGAATATTTTTAGAATCAGATAATTCTATAGCTAAATGTAAATATTTTTCTTCATTTTCTCGTCCTGTACGTATTAACTCTAAATAATAAGCTTCAGGAAAATATTTTTTATAAAATCCCAAACAATGAGATAATAATGAAAATTCCTTACGTAGTAAAATTTTTCCAATTTCACCTTGACAACCACCAGAAAGTAATATTAATCCATTATTAAATTCAGACAACCATTTTTTTTTTATCGTAATACATTTATTATTAAGATATCCTTTTTTATAAGCACGAGAAATTAATATAATTAAATTTTTATACCCCTCTAAACTAGAAGCTAATATAGTTATTTCTGTTAATTCGTTTTTTATAAACTCTGAAACAAATTTAACAGTTATTCCAATAATTGGCTTTAATTTATACTTATGTGCAAAATTATAAAATTTTATAACACCATATAAATTATTAAAATCTGTCATTGCTAAAGCCATCATTTTTAAAGATACTGCTTTCTTTACTAAATCTTCTGGTTTTGATAATCCATCAGATATTGAATAATGACTACGTACATGAAGATGAATAAATTTTGGTATATTCATTTATTTTCCAAATTTAAAATATAAATTTTTATTTAATATAAACTTTTTTATAAAATAGAATGGTGGCATAACAAATTTTTTGATTATTCACCATAGCAAAAACTTTAAATTTTACTAAATTTTTTTGAGTTTTTAAATAAATTACTGTAATAATAATTTGATCTCCAGGAATAACATTTTTTTTAAATCTAGCATTCTCAATACCAATAAAATAATATAATTGATTAATTCTTAATATACCCGTACTAACATATATTAAAATAGCAGCTGCTTGAGTCATAGATTCAATTAATAAAACACCTGGAAAAATAGGTTCTTCTAAAAAATGACCTTGAAAAAATGGCTCATTTATCGAACAATTTTTCAAAGCTTTCAAATAATCAAATACCTTAAATTTAATAATTTTATCGATTAATAGCATAGGATAACGATGAGGTAAAATTCTTAGAATTTCTTTAATATCTAGAATGTAATCATGATGATTAAAACTCAAAATATTCACCTTATAAAAAAATAAAATAAAAAATATATTATATTAATAATAACTAATACATTAAAAAAATAAAATATGTAAATATTATATAAATCACCAATTTTTACCAATACTAAATTGAAATTTTTCAATTTGATCATTTTCATTTTTTTGAATAGGGTGTGCATAAGAAAAAACTAATGGTCCAATTGGAGAAAACCATTGCAAAGCAAATCCAACTGATGAATGAAAATTTTTTAATTGGTTAAAATCTATAAATTTAATATCAGATTGATTTTTTTCTTGTATTAACTTAGTATCCCAAATATTTCCAAAATCTAAAAAAAATGAAGGTCTAAGAAATTGCGTATAATCTTTTTTAATGAATGGAATAGGTATGATCAATTCTAAATTAGCAACTAAAATAGCATTCCCACCAATTGATTCAATAGATTCACAAAAATTATTTTTTTTATACCCAAAACATTCTTGTATTTTATTAATAGCATATTTTTTTTTAGGACCAATAGTGTTAACACCAAATCCACGTATATAATTTGAGTTATTTAAATGAAAAGATTCATAAAAAGGCAATTTTGATTTATTAAAACTATCTCCGAATCCAGCTTTAAAATGAGCTGAAAATATAAATTCTTTTTCTGTATCTAAAGGAATATATTGTTCAGTATCTAATAAAAATTTATAAAAATTATTATCAGAACCAGGAATTGTGTTCTTTCCAATTAAATAAGTTTGATTTCCAGAAATAGGAAAATATAAACTTTTTAAAGTATCATGTAAAAAAGAATAATTTAAAGTAATATCATTCATTAAACTATTTGTTAAAAATTGATCATCAAGAATTTCTTTTGAATTACTAGTTAAATTTTTTTTATTTATTTTAATAAGGCTATTATTTGACGTACTATCTTGATTAATTAAACTATTATGAGTATATCCTACACCTACATTAAATCTATTAGCATTATTAATTAAAAAACTTAAATCATTTTCAAAACCAAATGTTTTTTTTATTAGATTCGACATATCATTAAAATGATATATAAAATTATTGTAAAACAATCTACTATTTAAATTCGTACCATTATCAAAAAAATATGGATATGTCATTTGAAAGTCTATATATTTTTGATTGTCATTCTTAATAGCACTGACTTTAAAAAAATTTCCCAGTCCAAATAAATTATCTTTTGAAATAGAAGTGTTGAAACTAATACCACTTTCTTTTCCATAACCTAATCCAAAATTTAACGAACCAGTATTACGTTCTTTCAATTCATAAATAATATTAACAGCATTATCTTTATCATGTAAAAACTCTTTAATCATTTTAATATCATATATATACTTAATTTTTTCTAATGCTTCTTTACTTAAATCAAGTAATTTTAAATTACACCATTCACCTTCAGATTGTTTTATTTCACGACGTAAAACTATATCTTTAGTTAATTTATTACCTTTAAAATATATCTGATTTATAAAATAACGTTGATTTATATTTATATTAAAATTTAAAATTATAGTTTTTTTGATAAAGTTAATTTCAGGATTAATTTCAATTTGCGTATTAATATATCCTCTTTCAGATAAAAAATATTTTATTCTTTGAATGATTAATTGAATTTTTTCTTTATTGTAAATTTCATTAGAACTAATAGAAATTAGATTTTTTATTTGCGTATAATATTTTAAAAAATTACCGTTAATAAAAAAATTAGAAATTTTATATTGATTACCTTCAGATATTTTTAAAATAATATTTACTTTATTTTTATTTTTTAAAAAATTAACTATTTTTTTATCTATACTAAAATAATAAAATCCATGATTTAAATAAAAATTATGTAAATTGTTTATATCTCGCTCTAACTCGTCTGCATAATAAATACGTTTTTCAAAAATATTCCACCAAGATGCATAATCTTTTAATTTAAATAATGAAATAATTTTTTCTCTAGAAAAACTTTTATTTCCAATAATTTTAATATGATTTATTTTTAATAAATTCCCCTCATTAATTAATATTTTTATATTAACTCGGTTGTTTGAAGAAAAATTTGTTAATAATCTAATACTTGATTGATATCTTCCAAAATGATAATGAAGTTTTTTTATATTTTGAATAAAAATATATTTTAAATAAGGATTGTATTGTTTACCTATTTCCATTCCTAGTTTTTTTAAATACTCATTAAAATTTTTTTTTGGAATAATATGATTTCCAAAAACATCAATATGAAAAATTAAAGGTTGTTCTTTAATCTTAAAAATTATAGAATTATTAGTAGAAAAAAAAACTTGAATATCTGAAAATTTACCTGTTTTAAATAATAATCTAATGCTTTTTTGGATATCATTTTTAGATATTTTATCACCAATATTAAATAAAATATTTCCTAATACTTCTTGTTTTGTACAATTTTTTAATCCTTTAAATTCAATGTTTTTTACAGTCCATAAAGATTTTGAATAAATATTTATACTAAAAAACATTAAAAAAATTATAAAAAATTTTTTAATTAACATTATTGCATTTTTTCCTGCAATAGATCTAATACTTTTTTGTATTTGTATACAATCTAAAAGAAATTAGAAAATAAAAAAATAAAATTTTGATATAAATTAAAACATCAAAAAATATTTATATACAATTTAAATAAAATTAAATTTTTTTTTCATCTTGAACTAATCCTCCAAAAGTACGATTTCTAGTACTAAAATAATCAATTGCTTCTTGAAATATATAAGAATTAAAATCAGGCCATAGAACATCAGTAAAATACAATTCAGAATAAGCTATTTGCCATAAAAAAAAATTGCTAATTCTTTTTTCACCACCAGTTCTAATAACTAAATCTACTGGTGATAATTGATGCGTAGATAAATATTGAGAAAACGTATTTTCTTCAATTTGATTAATATTTAAATATCCTTTTTGAATAGCAGTTAAAATTTTTTTAACACCCTGTAATATATCCCATTTTCCACTATAATTTGCAGCAATATTTAAAATTAATCCAGTATTACTAAAGGTAATTTTTTCTACATAATGTATATATGACTGCAATTCATTATTAAAAGAAGTTAAATCACCTATTACTTTAAGACAAATATTATATTTTTTTAAATAATAAATTTCACTTTTTAATGCAAATAAAAATATTTTTAGCAAAGATTGTACTTCTAATTTTGGGCGTTTCCAATTTTCTTTACTAAAAGTATATAATGTTAATATTTCTATTTTATTTTGAAGAGCAAATTTTATTGTTCTTTTTACTGCTTTAAAACCTTCTTTATGTCCAAAAGTACGTATTTTATTTCTTTTTTTTGCCCATCGTCCATTTCCATCCATAATAATTGCAACATGATTAGGAAAATTTTTTTTATTTTCTTTATGTAATTTACATTGTTTACATAACATTAAATATATTATCTCTATATGCAATATTTTCTTATCAAAGAAAAAACACTTTACACTAAAATAATATTAATTTTAAGATGATAATGATAATATTCTTTTTTTTGTGTTTATTCTAGTTTTTTGATCAATATCTATAACCTCTTCAATAGAAAGAGGTTCTAATAAATTAGATGACATTAAAATATCATTGTTAATTTCAAATATTTTATTAAATGAAATTCTTGAATTTAAAAAAGCAGATACAGTGACTTCATTAGCAGCATTTAATACTATCATAGCTGATTTTCCATAAATAAATGCATCAATTGCTAATTTTAAACATGGAAATTTTATAAAATCAGGTGTAAAAAAACTTAAATTATTTATTTTTTTAAAATCTAAAAAACTAGATCCAGAAGGAATTCGATCAGGAAAAGAAAATGCATATGAAATAGCTACTCTCATATCTGGTAAAGAAAGTTGTGCTAATACCGATCCATCAATATACTCAACCATTGAATGGATAATTGATTGAGGATGAATGATGATATTAATTTCACTATCTGAAGCATTAAATAGCAATCTTGCTTCAGCATATTCAAAACCTTTATTTATCATTGTGGCTGAATCTACTAAAATTTTTTTTCCCATTGACCAATTTGGGTGTGAATATATTTGAGATGGTTTAACAAAAGGCAAGTCTCTTTTTTTAAAATTAAATAATGGACCACCAGAAGCAGTTAAAATAATAGATTTAACATTAGCTTTTTTTAAACTTATTTTACCTAAATTTTTTTGAAAATACTTAGGTAAAACTTGAAAAATAGCGTTATGTTCACTATCAATAGGAATAATCTGAGCTTTATGAGAAATAACAGCTTTCATAAATAGATTACCACATGTAATTAAAGATTCTTTATTTGCTAATAAAATTATTTTACCAGCATATATAGCTGATAAAGTAGGTAATAAACCTGCTATTCCAACAATAGCAGAAACTACATATTCAATCTGTTCTAATGCAGCAAGCGCACAAATTTCTTTATCTCCAGATAAAACTTGAGTTTGAATATTTTTTTCTTTTAGTTTCTTTCTAAGTATATTAGCAGATTTTTCATTTTTCATAGCCACCCAATCAGGAGTAAATATCTCACATTGTTTTAACATAACAGAAATATTTTTATTAGCTACTAATGCAACTACTTTAAATAAAGTAGAATTTTTTTTAATAATAGATAATGTACTAGTACCAATTGAACCAGTTGATCCTAAAATTGTTACTCGTTTCATAAGTATTTTAAATATTTTTATTAAATTAAGATATCTTTAAGATAATATTATATATTTTTTAAAATATATTAAAATTCCATAAGCTCTTTTTCTTTTATTAATAAGATTTTTTCTATTTTTTTAATATATTCATTTGTAATATTTTGAATTTTATTTTGAGCAATACGTTCTTGATCCTCTCCAATAATTTTATTTTTTACATGAAGTTTAATTTCTTCATTAGCATTTCTTCGAATATTTCGTATACAAACTCGCGTATTTTCTGCATTATTTTTTATAATTTTAATAAGATGTTTTCTTCGTTCCTCTGTAAGTCCTGGTATAGGAACAATAATATCTTTACCATGAATAATAGGATTTAAATTAAGATTAGAATTTAAAATAGCTTTATTTATTAAAGGTGTACTATAACTATCAAATACGTTAATTTTAAGTGTATGATAATTTTCAACTACTATATTAGATATTTTAGGAAGTGATACTTGAGAACCAAAATATTCAATATATATATCATTAAGTAGTTCTGGAGATGCCCTTCCAGTACGAATATTATTTAATTGATTTTTAAAACTTTTAAGACAAATTTCCATTTTTTGATTACTTTTAACATAGATCTTATTAATCACGTAGTTACCTATATATTTTTTACAATTCGTTATTATAAATTAACATTTTAATTTTTTTAATTTGTGATAATTGTACCTTCATTATATCCTTTAATAATACGATATAAAGATTCATTTTTATTAATATTAAAAACTATAATTGGTAAATTATGATCTCTAGCTAATAAAAATGCAGATAAATCCATCACTTTTAATTCATGTTTGATAACATCTCTATACGTTAATTTTTTATACAAAGTAACCTGAGAATATTTTTCTGGATCTTTAGAATATACCCCATCAACTTTAGTACCTTTTAAAATTATATCTGATTGTGTTTCAATACCACGTAGACATGCAGCAGAATCAGTTGTAAATAATGGATTTCCTATGCCTGCTGCGAAAATTACTACATAATGTTTTGATAAAAGTTTAATCGCCCTTTGATATGTATAAGTTTCACATATTCCATGTAATGGAATAGGAGACATAACACAGGAATGAATAGAATAATTATTCATGATATCTTGCATTGCTAAACTATTAATAATTGTAGATAATATTCCAATATGATCACAAGCGATTCTATTTATACCAACTTTAGATAAAGTTGTACCGCGAAATAAATTCCCACTACCAATTACTAAACCAACTTGAACACCAATATTTAATATTAATTTTATTTCTTTAGCTATTTTTTTTAAAGAATTTATATCAATACCAAATTTATTTCTTCCTTGTAATACTTCACCACTTATTTTCAACAAAATACGAGAGTATATATTGGTAGACATATATTTTATCCAAAAAAAAATATTTCATATATAAATTTTATTATAAATATAAAACAAAAAAATATTAACTATTATTTAAGTAGTTTTTCCCCAAGTTCAAATCTAATAAAAGATATAATACTACCTTTATTGTCTTTTAATATTTGACCTACTTTTTTATTTGAATCAACAATAAAATCTTGACCTACTAATGAAATATTATTTACAAATTTGTTCATACGACCATCAACGATTTTTTTTAATATATTAATAGGTTTTTTATATTTTTTTACTAATTCTAATTGGATATTATATTCTCTTTTAAAAATAGAATCAGGTATGTCTTTAGGATAAATATACTCAGGTTTACTTGCTACTATATGCATAGCTATATTTTTTAATATTTCTTTATTTAAATTTTTAGCACTAACTAATACACCAATTCGACTCCTATGTACATAAGAAAATATATGATCTCCCTGTATAATATTAAACCTACTAATTTGAATATTTTCACCAAATTTTATAATTAAATCTGTTATTTTTTCTTTAAAATAACTTCTTATATCAAAAAGATTATTTATATTTTTTAAAAATGCTACTGAGATAATTTCTTGACCTAAATTAATAAATAAATTATCTTTTGATACAAAATCAGTTTCACAATTTAGTTCAAAAATAACTCCAATATGATCTTGAACTTTTGAAAATATTGCACCCTGATTTGTAGTATTTTTTAATTTTTGTACAACTTTCATTTGACCAGACTTTCTTAAATTATCAATTGATAATTCAATATTACCGTTTTCTTCTAATAGTGCTCGTTTACATTCCATGAAACCAACACCTGTTAACAATCTTAATTTTTTAATTAATGCAGCATTAATTGAAATCATGAAATTTCCCTCTAAAATATAAAAAAAATAATATATAAATTATTTATTCAACATATGTATTTTCTTTAGGTGTAATAAATATTTCATCTGATAAATTATTTCTATTTACTCTACAAATACTCATTGAAACAGCTTTTAAATATAATGAAATAGAACGAATAGCATCATCATTTCCAGGTATAATATAATCTATACCATCAGGATTAGCATTTGTATCTACAACAGCAAATACTGGTATCCCTAAATTATTTGCTTCTTGAATTGCAATGTGTTCATGAGCAGCATCAATAACAAATAAACAATCTGGTAACCCTCCCATATTTTTTATACCACCTAAACTATTTTCTAATTTATATAGTTCTCGTGTTCGTATTAAAGCTTCTTTTTTAGTAAGTTTTAAAAAAGTCCCATCTTTAGATTCTATTTCTAGATCCTTTAAACGTTTAATAGATTGACGAACTGTTTTCCAATTAGTTAACATACCACCTAACCAACGATGATGAACATAAAATTGATTGCAATTAATTGCTGTTTCCTTAATTTTTTTACTAGCTGCTTTTTTCGTTCCAACAAATAAAATTTTTCCTTTTTTAAAAGATATCTTTTTTAATTCTAATAAAGCAAAATTAAACATTGGAAGAGTTTTTTCTAAATTAATAATATGTACTTTATTTTTAGAGCCAAAAATAAAAGGTTTCATCTTTGGATTCCAATAACGTGTTTGATGTCCAAAATGAACACCTGCTTTTAACATATCTCTCATTGATACTATTTCCATATTAATTCCTTAAATTATTTTGATGTTATTTATAAATATTAAAAAATATAAATCCTGAATTATATATATTATATTAAATATATTTAAAACTTTAATAAAATATATCATATTCAATGTTTAAGAACAGTAATAATTGAGCACATATTTTATTTTTTATTAAATTAAAAAAATTTTTAAACAATTTTTTATTTATTGTGTAAATATTAATTTTATTTTTAAAATGGATAAATATTATGAACCATATGATAAAACAAAAAACAGAAATAGAAAAAATTAAAATATCCGGAAAACTAGTTGCTAGAGTATTAGAAATGATTGAAGAATATGTTCAACCAAATATAAATACAGAAGAATTAAATAATATCTGTCATAATTTCATTAAACAAGAAAATGCAACTCCGGCATGCTTGGGGTATCATGGATTTCCAAAATCTGTTTGTATTTCTGTTAATGATGTAGTTTGTCATGGTATTCCAAATAAAAAACAAATTTTAAAAACAGGCGATATAGTTAATATTGATGTTACAGTTATTAAAAACAATTATTATGCAGATGCTTCAAAAATGTTTTTTGTAGGAAAAATAAGTAATTTATCTAAACGTTTATGCAAAGTTGCTCAAGAAAGTCTTTATAAATCTTTAAAAATAATAAATCCAGGAATACCAATTTTTAAAATTGGAGAAATAATTCAAAATTATGTTGAAGATCATAATTTCTCAGTTGTAAAAGAATACTGTGGTCATGGAATTGGTTCTTCTTTCCATGAAGAACCACATATATTACACTATAAAAATAATAATAAAATAATTTTAAAAAAAGGAATGGTTTTTACTATTGAACCTATGATTAATGCAGGAAAATCAGAAGTAAAATGCATGAAAGATGGATGGACAGTTAAAACTAAAGATCAGTCTTTATCTGCTCAATATGAACATACTATTTTAGTTACAGATCAAGGATGTGATATTTTAACATGGCAAAAAAAAGAAAAAATACTTCCCAATCTTATTAATCAATGATAAAAAATAAAAATTTTTTTTAATTTTATATCAAACAATAAATTAGGATATTTTATAAATGAATAAATTTAAAAAAATTATTGAACACACCTATGAAAATAAAATTAATTTTCAAAAAATTGATATTCAAACATATCAAGTTATACAAAATGTAATTCAATTGTTAAATCAAGGTAAAATAAGAATTTCAGAAAAAAAAAATGATAAATGGATAACTAATCAATGGTTAAAAAAAGCAATTTTATTATATATGTATTTTACAAAAAATAGTATTTTTTTAGAAAAAAATACTAATTACTACGATAAAATACCATTAAAATATCATCATTATACAGAAGAAGATTTTAAAAAGGAAAAAATTCGTATAGTACCACCTGCGACAATTAGATATGGTGCATTTATTCATCAGAATACAGTTATTATGCCTTCTTATATTAATATAGGTGCATATATAGATCAAGGTACTATGATAGATACTTGGGCTACTGTAGGATCATGTGCACAAATTGGAAAAAATGTACATTTATCTGGAGGAGTTGGAATAGGTGGTGTTTTAGAACCATTACAAAATAATCCTACTATTATTGAAGATAATTGTTTTATCGGAGCTCGTTCTGAAATTGTAGAAGGGGTAATTGTAGAAAAAGGTGCTGTAATATCTATGGGTGTTTTTATTGGTCAAAGTACAAAAATTTATAATAGAGAAACAGGAGAAATTTCTTATGGAAAAGTTCCTTCAAATTCTGTTGTAGTACCTGGAAGCTTGCCCTCGAAAAACGGAAAATATAGTTTATATGCTGCAATTATTGTAAAAAAAGTTGATAGTCAAACATTAAGCAAAGTAGAAATTAATAAACTATTACGTAATTTAAATTAATTTAATTATAATAAAAAACCGCCCGTAGTTAATAAAATCGGGCGGACATACAAAAAAAACTATTCACTTACTAAGTAAATGTTATTATTTCCTCTTTTTACAGTAAAAAGTAAGACATTAGGTTTAATATCTAAAGCATGTTTTAAATCATCAATATTATTTATAGATTTTTGATTTACTGCTATAATAATATCATTTTTTTTAAAGCCAATTTTTGAAGCTGGAGTATTTACTCTAATGTTATCTACTTTAACACCTTTTTGTTTATCTGAAATATAATTAGATAAACTAGCACCTTCAATACCTAAATAAATATTTCCTAAACTAACACTATTTTTTATAGATGATGGTTTTAACTCAACAATTATATCTTTAATTATACCATTTCGAAATATACCTAACTCCATTTTTGTAGCTACCGGTAAAGATCCTATTTCAGCTCGCAACGCTGAGAAACTAGAAATAGGTTTTTTATTTAAAGAAACAATTACATCTCCAGCTTTAATACCAGCTTGAAATGCAGAAGAATCAGGTAAAACTTGGCTTACAAAAGCACCTTTTTGAGTATTAACTTTCATAATTTTTGCTAAATCAGAATTTAGCTCCATTCCAATAATTCCTAATTCACCACGTCTTACTTGTCCAAATTGAACCATTTGTGCTGTAAGGTTTTTAACCATATTTCCTGGAATTGCAAAACCTATACCTATATTTCCACCATCTGGAGCTAATATTGCAGTGTTAATTCCTATTAATTCACCATTAAGATTCACTAGAGCACCACCAGAATTGCCTCTATTAATTGCTGCATCTGTCTGAATAAAATTTTCATAATGTTCAATATTTAAACCACTTCTCCCTAAAGCAGAAATAATACCAGATGTAACAGTTTCACCTAAACCATAAGGATTTCCAATAGCTACAGTATAATCACCTACTCTTAAAGCATCAGAATCTGCAATTTTTATTTCACTTAAATTACTAGCATTTTTTAATTGTATTAAAGCAATATCAGAACGTGGATCTTTTCCAATTACATGCGCCTCATAACGACGACCATCACTTAATTGTACTTGAATCTTTTTGGCATTTTCTACAACATGATTATTAGTTACAGCATATCCTTTTTGAGCATCAATAATCACACCAGAACCTAATGCATGAAAAATCTCTTTTGTTTCATCAGAATTTGAATTAAAACGACAAAAAGGAGAATTTCTAAATGGAGAATTTCCTTGACAAAAAGGAGAATTATCATTAAAAAATGGTGAAAATTGATGAGGTAAGCGAGAACTATGAATTGTAGTGCTTCCTTCAATATTTATACTGATTACTGATGGCATAACTTTTTCTAACATAGGTGCTAAACTAGGCATAGTATAAGTATTTGAAGCAACATTAGAAACAGAACTTTTATTTTCTAAAGACATTCCAAAACTTAATAATAAAGTTAAAAAAAATACTATACCACCTAATACTATATTTATTTTTTTCATTATTTCTTTCTCATAAATACAATCTAATCTTATTTCAACAAAAACGGATAATATAAAAAAATTTTAAAAATAAAGTTTTAGTATACACTTCATTATTAGTTAACTCCATTAATCAAAAAGTAAAAAAATAGGTAATACTAAAAAATATTAAAAACTTTTTAAAATTATAATTTTATAATATATTTAATGAGTATTTTAATGATTCTAGATAGAATAATAGTTTTACAAAGAATTACATGAATGACAAAACATAATTATTTTCTATTTATTTTATATTTTTTATCTGTATAATAATTTTTTATATATTATCCATATAAATATATAATATTTGTATAAAAAATCTAAAATTTAAAACTACTTTTTAAAAATAATTAAAATTCTTAAAAAGATAATTTACTAGGATATGAATTAAAACAATTTACTTTAATATATGAGAGTTTAAGAGTCAAAATAAACCTTATCATTATTCTTTTAATCCATAAAAATTTATACAAATATCTCCTTCTAATTTTATAAAAATTTTATAAAAAAATTCAATGATAATTATTTTTAAAAACAGTTTATATCCTAATTTATAAAAATTGAGTAAAATAAAAAATTATATTAAAATTAATTAACTAATATTTTTTAAACACCATCTTAATTTAAAAAACAATTTTATTAAAATTTTTATTTTTAAAAATAATTTAATTATTTTAATATTTAATTTAATTTCAAATTGTTGATAATATTTAATATATTTGCAATAATAAAAAATTTAATTTAAATATTTTTAAATATATTCTTCTTACTTTATCTAGATAAACTATCAGGATAAACTACAAATAAAAATAGGAATAAACCTAATAAATAGCATCCTGGAGGAAAAAATGGAAATATTATCAGGAGCCGAAATGGTTATTAGATCATTGATTAATCAAGGAGTAAAACATATATTTGGTTATCCTGGTGGTGCAGTACTAGATATTTATGATGCACTAAAAAACATTAGTGAAATTAAACATATTTTAGTAAGACATGAACAAGCTGCTACTCATATGGCAGACGGATATGCAAGATCTACTGGTAAAACAGGTGTAGTTTTAGTTACATCTGGTCCAGGTGCAACCAATGCAATTACTGGTATTGCTACTGCTTATATGGACTCCATTCCTATGGTGGTAATTTCAGGACAAGTAGCATTATCATTAATTGGATATGATGCATTTCAAGAATGTGATATGATCGGAATTTCTCGACCAATTGTAAAACATAGTTTTTTAATTAAAAAAACTGAAGATATACCTATTATTTTTAAAAAATCTTTTTGGATTGCTTCAACTGGACGTCCTGGACCAGTAGTGATTGATATACCGAAAGATATTTTAAAACAAAAAAGTAAATCTATATTTACATGGCCTAAAAATATACATATACGCTCCTATAATCCAACAAAAAAAGGCCACCAAGGACAAATCAAAAAAGCACTTAGTATACTACTAAAAGGAAAAAAACCTATTATTTATGCAGGAGGAGGAGTTATTAGCTCTAATTGTAGTCATGAATTAATTGAATTTTCTGAAAAAATTAATTGTCCTGTAACTACATCTTTAATGGGTTTAGGTGCATTTCCAAGCAACCATGTTCAAAGTGTATCAATGTTAGGAATGCATGGTACTTACGAAGCTAATATGGCTATGCATCACGCTGATGTTATCTTTGCGATTGGAGTGAGATTTGATGATAGAACAACAAATAATTTAAAAAAATACTGTCCAAATGCAACTATTTTACATGTTGATATTGACCCTACATCTATTTCTAAAACTGTTTCTGCAGATATTCCAATAGTAGGAGATGCTCGAAATATTTTAAAAGAATTAATAACACTAATAAAAAAAGAGAAAAAAATTCACTCTTTAAAAAAATGGTGGTCTACTATTAATGAATGGAAAAAAATTAAAAGTTTAAAATATGATATAAATAGTAAAAAAATAAAACCACAAAATGTTATTGAAATAATTTCAAAATTAACCAAAGGAGAAGCATATATCACTTCCGATGTAGGTCAACATCAAATGTTTACAGCATTATATTATAAATTTAATAAACCTAGACATTGGATTAACTCAGGCGGATTAGGTACTATGGGTTTTGGTTTTCCTGCAGCTTTAGGTGTAAAATTCGCATTACCTGAATCTACTGTCATTTGTATTACCGGAGATGGTAGTATTCAAATGAATATTCAAGAATTATCTACTGCAAAACAATATAATTTAGCTATTTTAATATTAAATTTAAATAATTCTTCTTTAGGCATGGTAAAACAATGGCAAGATATGATTTATTCCGGAAGACATTCCCATTCATACATGAATTCTCTTCCAGATTTTGTAAAATTAGTAGAATCTTATGGACATATTGGATTACGTGTAGATAAGAAAGAAGAATTAGAAAAAAATATAATGTTTTCATTAAAAAAACTTAAAGAAGGAAATCTAGTTTTTTTAGATATCCAAATAGACAATTCCGAGCACGTTTATCCTATGCAAATTCAAGGAGGAGGTATGAATGAAATGTGTTTAAGGAAAAAAGAGGATTGTTAATAAAAATATGCGAAGAATCTTATCTATTATTTTAGAAAATGAATCAGGTGCATTATCTCGTGTCATAGGACTATTTTCACAAAGAGGATATAATATAGAAACAGTGACAGTAGCACCTACTGAGGATTTTTCACTTTCGAAAATGACAATACAAACAGTAGGTAATGAAAAATCTATTGAGCAAATTGAAAAACAATTATATAAATTAATTGATGTATTAAGAGTTATAAGAATTGAACAAACATCACATATAGAACGTGAAATTATGTTATTAAAAGTATCAACAAATAACTGTAAAAACGATATTAAACATATTACTGAAATTTTTCGAGGACAAATTGTAGATATTACTTCTGCAACATATATACTACAACTTTCAGGTACAACAAAAAAACTAGATTCTTTTCTTAAAATAATTCGTAATATATCAGAAATTATTGAAATGACTCGTTCTGGAATAGTAGGTATTTCTCGAGGTTAATAAAATTTATTTTTCTATTATTAATATTAAAATATAAAATATATAATATTCAACATGGTCGTTAAAATATAAATGACCATGTTTTCTCTTTACAAAAAATTCTACTATGAATAAAAAAAATATAGAACATATTCCTGTGATGAAAAAAGAATCAATTAAATCATTGAATATTAAAAAAAATGGTATTTATATTGATGGCACATTTGGAATGGGTGGACATTCAACTGAAATTTTAAAAAAATTAGGAAAAGATGGTAAATTATATGCTATGGATAAAGATTTTAACTCTGTATTAATAGCAAAAAAAATAAAAGATATACGTTTTAATATATTTCATGATGATTTCTCAAATATTTTAAATTTTTCAAAATCTCAAAATATTATTGGAAAGGTTAATGGTATATTATTTGATTTAGGTATGTCTTCATATCAAATAGAAGATAGTAAAAGAGGTTTTTCATTTAAAAAAAATGGACCTTTAGATATGAGAATGAATCAAAAAATTGGAATTACAGCTTCAGACTGGATTGATAAAAGTGATATTAAAAAAATTGCTTTTGTTTTAAAAAATTTTGGAGAAGAGCGTTTTGCAAAAAAAATTGCATATGCAATTAAAAATTACAATAAAAAAAAAAAAATTACTGAAACTTTTGAATTAGTAGATATTATAAAACGAACAATACCATCAAAAAATAGATTTAAACATCCAGCTAGAAGAACTTTTCAAGCAATTAGAATTTATATTAATCAAGAGTTAGAAGAAATAAAAAAAGCATTAAAAGATATATTAAAAATTTTAAAACCAGGTGGTCGAATTGTAATTCTTAGTTTTCATTCATTAGAAGATAGAATCGTTAAAAATTTTATGATTAAAAATAGTACAAAATTAATGATTCCATATGGAATTCCTATCACAGAAAAAGAAATAAAAAAACTTCAAATATGTAAATTAAAAATTATAAATCGTATATTACCAAATAATAAAGAAATTCAAAAAAATCCTCGATCTAGAAGTTCTATATTACGCACAGCAGAATTAATATGAACAAAAAATACTACTATGATTTACCAAAAATTATTAAAAATGATTTTCTTTCATTTTGGAAAATACATCTAATTTTATTATTTGCAATAATATTATCTGCTAATTCTATTATCATTATAGTTTATAAAACTCGATTACTAATTTCTGAAGAAGAAAAATTACAAATTGAAAAAAAAAAAAAAGATGAAGAATGGAGAAATTTAATTATAGAAAAAAATACACTTACAATACTTTCAAAATAATTAAAAAATATTCAATAGTTCAAAATTCAATATTATTCCTAATATTTAAATTTTAAAATAATTTAAAAAAAATAAAGATAATTATCAAATGTATAACAAAAAAAATACAAGAAAAAAAATTTATATAAATTTTCGTTTTTCAATATTATGTACTATTGTTTTTTTATTTTTAATTATCTTAACATTACGCATAATATTTCTGCAAATTATTAATTCAAAAAAATTATCATATGAAGGAGATCGAAGAACATTACGAATACAACCTATAATAAATATGAGAGGTATAATCAATGATCGTATGGGTTTTCCATTAGCCGTAACAGTACCAGCAAATTCAGTTTTTATAGATCCAACTATGATTCATAATCATATAGATATCAAAAATAATATAAAATGGAAATTATTATCAAAATTACTTTCTATTTCATTAGAAAAAATTATTTCTAATTTAGAAAATAATAAAAATTTAAAATTTATTTATTTAGCACGTCAAATTGACCCAGAAATTGGAAAATATATCAAAGCACTGAAATTACCTGGTATTTATTTAATAAAAGATGCAAAAAGATATTATCCTTCTGGTAAAATTGCTGCGCAACTTATAGGAATTAATAATATTGATGATATAGGAATTGAAGGTGTTGAAAAAAGTTTTAATGATTATTTAACAGGAAAACCAGGAAAAAGAAAAATAAGAAGAGATAATCAAGGTCGTGTCATTGAAAATGAATCTTTAATTAATAAATTAAATCCTAATAATTTAGTATTAAGTATTGATAAACAATTACAAAATATTACTTATCAAACACTACATCAAGCAGTGCTTAAAAATAATGCCAATTTTGGAATTGCCGTCTTAACTAATATAAAGACTGGAGAAATATTATCAATGGCTACTAGCCCTGCTTATAATCCAAATGAAAAACAATATTTAATTCCAAAAAATTTTAGAAATAGAGCTATAACAGATGCTTACGAACCAGGTTCAACAATAAAACCGTTAGTTATTATGGATGCTTTAAAAAAAGGAATTATCACACCAAAATCAATAATAAATACTAAACCATTCTTTATTCAAAAATATAAAATTAAAGATGTTTCATATTATGAAAAATTAACTGTTACAGGAATATTACAAAAATCTAGTAATGTAGGAGTATCAAAAATAGCTTTATCTATGTCAAGTAGTGATCTAATTAATACTTATTTAAAATTTGGATTAGGAAAATCAACTAATTTAGGATTAATTGGCGAACAAAAAGGATTTATCCCCCAAAAAAAAACATTATCAAATTTAGAAAAAGCAACTTTTTCTTTTGGTTATGGATTAATGGTGACACCACTTCAACTAGCAAAATTATATACAATTATTGGAAATTATGGAATTGATCGACCACTTTCTATTATTAAAATTAATCACCCAGTAGATGGAAAAAGAATATTTCCTGAAAAATATGTAAAAAGTGTTTTAAGTATGATGGAAGATATTGTTAAACCAGGAGAAAGTGGAGCTCAAGCTTCAATAAAAGGATATCGCGTAGCTATTAAAACAGGAACTGCAAAAAAAGTGGATTCTAATGGATCTTATATTAAAAAATATATAGCATATACAGCAGGTATTGCACCAGTTAGCAATCCAAAATTTTCTTTAATAATTATTATTGATAATCCTCAAAAAGGAAAATACTATGGCGGTACAGTTTGCGCTCCAGTATTTAGTGAAATAATGAAATCAGTATTAAAAATAATGAAAATTCAACCAGATCAAAATAATAAAAAATAGTAATATATTTAAATAAAAACAATTTTTATGAAGAAAAATAACTTAAAAAAATTTTTATCACCTTGGGTTAAAAATCTTCCAGAAAAAGATATTAATAATTTAGTTTTAGATAGCAGAAAATTACAGCCTAAAGATATTTTTATAGCTATAAAGGGTGTTAATAAAAATGGACATGATTTTATCTACGAAGCTATTTCTAAAAAAGTCACAGCAATTTTATCTGAAACAAAAGAAAAAATAAAACATGGAGAAACCAAATATATTAATAAAATCCCTATTATATCTTTTTTTAAACTATTTCAAAAACTTCCAAATTTATCAGACAGATTTTATTATACGCCTAGTAAAAAAATGAAAGTAATTGGAGTTACTGGTACAAATGGAAAAACTACAGTAGTCCAATTAATTAATCAATGGAATGAATTATTAGGAAATCAAATTGCTACAATGGGAACATTAGGAAATGGATTATATAAATCATTAAAACCTGCGAAAAATACAACTGCATCAATTATAGATATACAATCTTTTTTATACAAAGTATTAAATAAAGTTAAAATAGTAACTATAGAAGTATCATCACATGGTTTAATTCAAAATCGTGTTAAGAATATTTTTTTTTATATTGCAATATTTACTAATTTAACAAAAGAACACTTGGATTACCATAAAACTATGAAAGAATACGAATTAAGTAAACTTTCATTTTTTACTAAACATAAAGTAAATAAAATAATCCTAAATGCTAATGATAAATATGCAAAAAATTGGTTAAAAAAATTTTCTAATAAATATACAATTGCTGTAACTATTAAAGATAATGAACAAAAAAAATATGCTAAAAAATGGTTAAACGCCACTCATATCAAATACGATGATGAAAAAACCAATGTAACATTTGAATCTAGCTGGGGTAATGGAATAATATCAACATACTTAATAGGTGAATTTAACATAGAAAATTTATTATTAGCATTTGCATGTATGTTAGAAATGAAATACCAGTTATCTGATCTTATTAGTACATGTAATAAGCTTCAACCAATATATGGACGTATGCAAAAAATTCATAAAACAAAAAAACCAATTATTATTATAGATTATGCTCATACTCCTGATGCACTAGAAAAATCATTAAATGCTATTAAATTAAAATATTCTAAAAAAAAAATATGGTGTATATTTGGATGTGGAGGAGAAAGAGATAAAAAAAAACGACCAATTATGGGTAGAATTGCAGAAAAAATAGCAGATAGAATAATTATTACTAATGATAACCCGAGAAATGAAAATCACAATAAAATTATTAAAGAAATCGTCAGGGGGTGTACAAAAAAAAATAAAATAATAATTATCCCAAATAGAAAAAAAGCAATTTCTTATGTTTTTTTTCATACAAGTGTTCATGATATAATTTTTATTGCTGGAAAAGGACATGAAAATTATCAAATTATTAAAAATAAAAACATTCATTATTCAGATCAAAAAACAGTATTAAATCTATTGGAAAAAACAACATGATTCCTGTGTCGTTAAAAAAAATTGCTAATATTACAAATGGTTATTTATATGGAAAAAATATTATAATAAATAATATTAGCAGTAATAGTAAAGAAATAAAATCAAAAACACTTTTTATAACTTTAAAAGGTAAAAAATTTGATGGATATATATTTATTCAAGAAGCTATCAAAAACGGATGTACTGCAATAATCACCGATAGAAAAATAAAATTTTGTGTTTCTTATATTATAGTTGAAGATACATTAATTGCTTTAAGAAAAATTTCATTTTGGTTACGTAAAAAAATTAATCCAAAAATACTAGCTATTACTGGTTCTTGTGGAAAAACTTCAGTAAAAGAAATGACTGTTTCTATAATTAAAAAATACTATGATAATACGATATATACAATAAATAATTTTAATAATCATATAGGCGTTCCTATAACATTACTAAAACTAAAAAAAGCAGATAAATATGGAGTAATTGAATTAGGATCAAATAAACCAGGTGAAATTAAATATAATTCAAAAATTGTAGAACCAAATATTGTATTAATAAATAATATTTATCATTCACATTTAGAAGGTTTTAAATCATTGTTAGGAGTATCAAAAGAAAAATCAGAAATTTTATCTTATTTAAAAAAGAACAGTATAATTATTATTAATTTAGATAGCCATCATTTATCACAGTGGATAAAAAAAATTCAAAATAAAAAAATACTTTATTTTTCTATAGAAAAAAAAAAGAAAGTAATTTTTTCGCTACTAATATTAAATTATCTGCACACCAAACATCTTTTACTATGCATACACCAAATGGTAAAATAGATATTTTATTACCATTCTTAGGTTATCAAAATATATCTAATGCATTAGCTGCTAGCGCTCTTTCGTATTCAATTAATATACCTTTAAAAAAAATTCAACTTGGATTATTAAAAACTCCTGTTATACCTGGAAGATTAGAACCTATTAAATTAAATAAAAATATAATTTTAATTAATGATACATATAATTCTAATGTTGCTTCTATGATTATCGCAATTAAAATTCTAGAAAAAATGCCAGGTTATAAAATATTAATAATAGGAGATATGGCTGAATTAGGTGAAAAGAGCGTAATGTATCATAAAATTATAGGCAATATAATTAATTTTTCAAAAATTAATTATATTTTCACTTTAGGAAAAAACAGTTATGAAATTTTTAAAATATGTAAAAATGGAGAACATTATTTAGAAAAATATAAATTAAAAAAAAAATTAAAAAAAATCATTTTAAAACAAAAAATAAACACGATTTTAGTAAAAGGTTCACGTAATATGAAAATGGAAACTATTATACAATATTTAATAAAAGAGTATAAAAAAAAATGATATTTTTAATTGATCAATGGTTAAATTGTAAAATATTTAACATTCTTTCTTTTAGAATAATTTTTAGTTTATTAACATCATTTTTTATAAATTTATTTATCGGACCATATGTTATATCCTATTTTAAAAAAATACAAAATTTTCAAACAATACGTCAAGATGGACCTATTAGACATATGTATAAAAAAAATACACCTACTATGGGAGGACTTCTTATTCTTGTTTCAATATGTATTTCTATTTTTTTGTACTGTGATTTATATAATATATATATATGGTATGTTTGTTTTATTTTACTAGGATATGGTTTAATTGGTTTTTTAGACGATTTAAAAAAAATTAAATATAATAATTCTAGAGGATTAAATATCTTATGGAAATTTTTTTGGTTATCAATCATTTCTATTTTTATTATTTATATAATATGTTCAAATAATACGAAAAATATTTCTATTGAATTAGTTATCCCCTTCTATGATAAAGTATTTATAAAAATTAATTATTTTTATATATTTTTATCTTATTTAGTTCTTGTAGGAACAAGTAATTCAGTAAATTTAACAGATGGACTAGACGGATTGGCAATTATGCCAGTAATTTTTATATCATTTGGATTTGGATTAATTGCTTTTTTAAGTTCTGATATTACTATATGTAACTATATAAATATTTCTTATATAGAAAAATCAAATGAATTAAGTGTTTTATGCTCTGCTATCATTGGTTCTAGTTTGGGATTTTTATGGTTTAATATTTATCCAGCTAAAATATTTATGGGAGATGTAGGTTCTTTATCATTAGGTGGATCATTAGGAATGATATCTATATTACTAAATCAGCAATTACTATTAATCATCATGGGTGGAATATTTGTTTTTGAAACTGTTTCTGTAATATTACAAATAATATACTTCAAAATAAAGAAAAAAAGAATATTTAAAATGGCGCCAATACATCATCACTATGAAATAAAAGGTATATCTGAAAATTTAATTACTATTAGATTTTGGATTATATCTTTTATATTATTATTAATAGGAATTATATCTTTAAGGATGTATTAATGTTATATAATTATTCACAAAAAAAAATATTAATTTTAGGTATGGGTTTAACAGGAATATCTTGTATTAATTTTTTTTTAAAAAAAGGAGTAACCCCTAAAATAATTGATGAATCTAAAAAACCTTACTATCTTAAAAAATTACCTAAAAATATTCAATATAAACTAGGAAATTTAGATAAAAAATGGATTTTAGAATCAGATTTAATTATTATTAGTCCTGGAATATCTTCATTTAAACCTATTTTAATAGAAGCTAAGTTATCAGGTATTGAAATTATTAGTGATATTGAGTTATTTGCTAGAGAAACAAAAAATCCAATTATCTCTATTACTGGTACTAATGGAAAAAGCACTGTTTCAACAATGGTAAAAGATATTGCAAAAAACTCAGGATATAAAGTTTGTTTAGGAGGGAATATTGGTTTTCCAGCATTAGATATGCTTAAAGAAAAAGCTGACTTATATATATTAGAATTATCTAGTTTTCAATTAGAAAATATATTTACTTTAAAATCAAAAATAGCAGTAGTTTTGAATATTACTCCAGATCATCTAGATCGTTATCCTGGAGGATTTGAGCAATATAAAAAAATAAAATTATCTATTTATAAAAATTCAAAAATATGTTTATTTAACTTAAAAGAAAATTTTAAAGAAAATAATTTATATTTTCAAAATAAAAATAAAAAATGCATTACCTTTGGTACTTTTAAGAGTGATTATAATATTAAATATAAAAAAAATTACGCTTATTTATATTATAAGAATCAAAAAATAATGAATACGAAAAATACATCACTACGTAGTAATCAAAATTATGAGAATGCACTAGTATCATTTGCAATTTCAGATAATATGAATTTTAATAGAAAAATAGTTATTAATACACTTAGTAAATATGTAAGTTTACCACATCGTTTTCAAATAGTACATAAAAAAAATAATATATATTGGATTAATGATTCAAAATCTACTAATATTAATAGCACTAAAACAGCTTTAACAAATATTAATACTCAAGGAACAATACGATTATTATTAGGAGGAGATAAAAAATGCGCTAATTTTGAAGAATTAAAAAAATATTTAAAAAAATTAAAAGTAAAAATTTACTGTTTTGGAAAAGATGGCATGAAAATAGAAAAAATATATCAAAAAAATTCTATTTATACAAAAAAATTAGAAGATGCTATAAATCTAATTTCTAAAGAAGTTACTTCAGGTGATATAGTGCTTTTATCTCCAGGATGTAGTAGTAAAGATCAATTTAAAAATTTTGAAGAACGAGGTAATCTTTTTATAAAATTATCAAAGGAAATAGGTTAATGTTTTTAAAAAAAAAATAAAAAATCATCAAAATGATATCATATTATATGATCGATTATTAGTATGGATGACCTTATCTTTATGTGTGACCGGGTTAATTATGGTAACATCTACATCTATACCTGTAGGAGAAAATTTATATCAAGATCCATTTTTTTTTGTAAAAAGAGAAATATTTTATTTTATTTTAATGTTTTTATTATCTTGTTTTTTTTTACGAATTCCTGTAGATATTTGGAAAAAATATAGCAATATAATACTAATTCTCTCAATTTTATTATTAATTTTTGTTTTACTGATAGGAAAATCAGTCCATGGCTCTTATCGATGGATAAATATAGGAATATTAAACATACAACCTTCTGAAATATGTAAAATTTCTGCTTTTCTTTATATTTCTAATTATCTTTCAAGAAAGATTAAAGAAGTAAATAGTAATTATTGGGGGTTTTTAAAACCTGTAGTTATTATAACTATACAATCTATTTTATTATTAGCTGAACCTGATTTAGGAACTGTTATAGTTTTATTTTTAACCACATTATCAATTTTATTTCTTTCTGGTGTAAAAATAAAACAATTTTGTACAATTATTAGTCTAGTTTTAATAATAATAATATTTTTAATATTAATAGAACCATATCGTATTAATAGAATGTTAACATTTTTAAATCCTTGGAAAGATCCATTTGGAAATGGATATCAATTAACACAATCATTAATAGCTTTAGGAAGAGGTCATTTTTTTGGTCAAGGATTAGGAAATTCAATACAAAAATTAAATTATTTACCTGAAGCTCATAGTGATTTTATATTTTCTATTATAGGTGAAGAATTAGGATATATAGGCTGTTTTTTAACATTATTAACGATTTTTGTTATTGCTTTTAGATGTATGTATATTGGACAAAAATCCTTAGAAAAAAAACAAATTTTTTCAGGTTTTTTAGCGTGTTCTATTGGTTTATGGTTTAGTTTTCAAACATTAATTAATATTGGAGCTGTTACTGGTATATTACCTACTAAAGGTTTAACTTTACCATTAATTAGTTATGGTGGATCAAGTTTAATTATTAATTTAATGGCTATATGTATTCTTATAAGAATTGATTTTGAATTTCGATTATATGAACATCAAGCATTACCTAAGGAAAAATCTTAATGCATTCTAAAAAAATAATAATTATAGCAGGAGGTAGTGGTGGACATGTATTTCCAGCAATTACTATAGCAAATTATTTAATAAAACATGGATGGAAGATTAATTGGATTGGAACAAAAAATAAAATAGAATCTGAAATTGTACCTAAATTTAATATAAAAATGCATTTTATTGATATTTATGGATTAAAAAATGCAAATTTAAAAACATTAATTTTTTCTCCTATATATATGTTAAAATCATATTTTAAAATAAAAAAAATTATACAAAATTACTTGCCAGATATTGTATTAGGAATGGGAGGATATGTATCTGGTCCTGGAGGTATTGCTGCATGGTCTTTAAAAATTCCTTTTATTTTGCATGAACAAAATAAAATTCCAGGAATGACGAATAAGTTGCTTTCTAAAATATCTACAAAAAATATGCAAGCTTTTAAAGGAGCTTTACCAAATGCTGAAGTTGTAGGAAATCCAGTTCGAGAAGATATTATTAAAATTTCATCACCTCAACATCGTTTTAAAAATAGATTAGGTCCTTTAAGAATATTAATTATCGGAGGAAGCCAAGGAGCATCTATTTTTAATAATATTTTACCAAAAATTTCATATTTTTTAAAATCAAAAGTTTCTATTTGGCATCAAGTAGGAAAAAATGAATTGGAAAAAACAAAAAAAAAATATAAAAGATATAGTTCGTATCAACATAAAATTACATCTTTTATCGATAATATTGCTTCTGCATATGCATGGGCTGATCTAATAATATCTAGATCTGGAGCATTAACAGTAAGTGAAATAATCACTGTAGGAATAGGTGCAATATTTATACCTTATCCACATAAAGATAAACAACAACTATTAAACGCACAAGATTTAAAAAAAAATGGTGCTGCAAAAATTATTGAACAAAATCAATTTAATATAGAAATAATACTAAAAATATTAAATTCTTTAGATAGAAAAAAGTTACTTATCATGGCAGAAAAAGCATTTTCATTAAGAACAGAAAATTCTATAATAAAAATTTTTAAAATTATTAATAATATTTCTAAAAAATAAATTACTATCATTAAATATATATTAAAATATGAGTATAATAAATATTAAAAAAAATAATTTTTTTATAAATAAATTATTTAATAAAATTCATTTTATTGGTATTGGTGGTTCCGGAATGAATGGAATTGCTTTAATTTTATTAAAACTAGGATATAAAATTAGCGGTTCAGACATATTAGATAACTTAGCTACTAAAAAACTTAAAAAAGTAGGAGCAAAAATTTATTTTAAACATTCTAAAAAAAATATTAAAAATATTGACTTAATTGTGATATCTAGCGCAATTCCACCTAATAATTTAGAAATTTTAGAAGCAAAAAAAAAAAAAATTCCTATACTATTAAGAGCTGAAATGCTTCAAATACTAATGAAATTTAAATTTGGAATAGCTATTTCTGGAACACATGGGAAAACAACTACTACTTCAATGATTTTTGATATATTTAATAAAAGTAACTTTGACCCAACTGTTATTAATGGAGGATTAATTAAATCAATTAATAATTACTCTAAATTGGGTTCTTCTAAATATCTTATTGCAGAAGCAGATGAAAGTGATCAATCATTTCTATATTTAACTCCAAAAACTATTATTGTAACTAATATTGAACCTGATCATATGAATTATTACAATAATAATTTTGAGTTATTAAAAAAATCATTTTTAAAATTTATAAATATTATTCCGATAGATGGAACTGTTATATTATGTATAGATAACCCTGCTATACAAGACATTATATCTAAAATAAAATGTAAAATTATTACATATGGATTTCATCCAACTGCTGATTTTAGAATAATTGATTATAAACAAAATAAATTCTCTTCACATTTTACTTTATCTCAAAAAAATAAAGCTTATTTAAAAATAAATTTAAACATGCCTGGCAAACATAATGCTTTAAATGCAACAGCTGCTATAGTGTTGTCAAAAAAAGAAAAAATATCTTATCAAAATATTTTTAAATCATTAAAAAATTTTCAAGGTACTTCTAGAAGATTTGAATATTTTGAAGAAACTTTAATTAAAAAAAATAATATTCCAATAAGTAGAGTTATATTAATAGATGACTATGGTCATCATCCTAATGAAATATCTGAAAATATTAAAACAATAAGGACTAGTTGGCCAAAAAAAAAATTAATTATGATATTTCAACCACATCGATATACAAGAACCTATAATTTATATCATGATTTTATCAAAGTTTTATCTCAAGTAGATGTATTATTGATATTAAATATATATTCTGCAAATGAAAATGCTATTCCAGGAATAAATAGTACATCAATATATAATGATATTAAAAAAAATAAAAATATCAACATAGTTTTAGTAAATGATTCTAAATCAATATTACATTCTCTTTTTCCTTATTTAAATGGAAATGATATTATTTTAATACAAGGTGCTGGAAGTATAGAAAACATAGCTAAAAAATTTTTTATCTATAAAAATAAAAAAGTGGTAATATGAAAAAAAAAGTTGCGGTATTATTAGGTGGTAATTCTTCTGAACGAGAAATATCAATAGAATCAGGGCATTCGATATTAAAAAGTTTACTTCGTTCTGGTATTAATGCATATCCATGTGATATTCGTGATTTTCCTATTATGCAATTAAAAAAACAAAAATTTAATATTGCATATATTGCACTACATGGAAAAGGCGGGGAAGATGGTACTATTCAAGGTGTTTTAGAATATTTAAATATTCCATATACCGGAAGTGGTGTTATGGCGTCCTCTATATCTTTAGATAAAAAAAGAACTAAATTATTATGGAAATCTATAGGTTTACCTGTATTACCAGATATATATATAAAAAAAGAAGATATTTTAATAGATACATATACTCGTTTAAATAAAAAAATTTCAAAACTGAATTATCCTGTTCTAGTAAAACCAAATAATCAAGGTTCAAGTATAGGAATAACGTTAGTTTCTTCAAAAGATCAAATAAAAAAAGCAATGTCAGTAGCTTTTAATTATAGTCATGATATTTTAATAGAAAAATTTATAAATGGAATAGAATATACAATCCCTATTCTAAATAATAAAATATTACCTCCGATTAAAATTATTACAAAAAATAATTTTTATGATTATTATTCAAAATATAAATCATCATCTACTAAATATTTATGTCCTAGTGGATTAGACATTAAACAAGAAAAAAAACTAAAAAAAATAGTACAAAAAGCATGGAAAATATTAAAATGTGACGGATATGGTAGAATTGATGTAATATTAGATAATAACAATAAATTTTGGTTATTAGAAATTAATACTATTCCTGGTATGACAAATCGTAGTTTACTTCCAATATCTGCAAATTCTATAGGTATATCATTTGATAAATTAGTACTGGAAATTTTAAATACAATCAAAGTATAAAATATTTGATTGAAAAAATAAATATTATAAAAAATACTTATTTCTATCAAATAGTTTTTAAAAATTATTAAATAACTAAAATATAAAATATCAGAAATCCTGATTTATAATAAAATTAATAATTAAAAAAATATAGTGCAGGCTAAGAAATAATGATTATATCAACAAATAAAAAACTAATAGTAGGACTGGAGGTAGGAACCACTAAGGTAGTTACCTTAGTAGGAGAAATACAAATAGATAATACAATAAAAATAATTGGAATTGGAATATGCCCATCAAAAGGAATAGAAAAAGGTAGAATTATTAATTTAGATTTAGTTGTTTCATGCATAAAAAAATCTATTTATCAAGCTGAAAAAATGGCTAATTGTAATATTACTTCTGTGTATTTATCTTTATCTAGTAAACATATTAATTGTCAAAATGAAATTGGAATAGTACCAATTTCTGAAGATGAAGTAACAAAAGAAGATATAGAGAATGTTATACATACTGCAAAATCAGTGAAGATTCCAAATGAACATCATATACTACATGTAATTCCACAAGAATATTCAATCGACCAACAATCTGGAATAAAAAATCCTATAGGTTTATCAGGAACAAGAATGCAAGTAAAAGTTCATTTAATTACTTGTCATCAAAACATAGCTAAAAATATTATTAAAGCTGTAGAAACATGTAATATTAAAGTTGATCAAATAATCTTTTCAGGTCTAGCATCTAGTAAAGCTGTATTAACAGAAGATGAATGCAAACTTGGTGTCTGTATGATTGATATAGGTGGAGGAACAATAGATTTTAATATATATATCGATGGATTTATACAAGATAGCCAGGTTATTCCATATGCTGGTAATATTGTAACAAGAGATATCTCATATGTTTTTAATACATCTTTTAAAGATTCAGAAATTATAAAAAAAAACTATATTTCTTCATTAGAAACATCGAAAAATATTGAATTATCTGAAAAATATAAAAATTTATTCAAAGATTTAAAATTAGATAATATAGTAGAAGTTATGGAATCAAGATATATTGAATTATTAACTTTAATTAATAATAGAATCATATATATACAAAATAAGTTATATAAAGAAAATAAAAAGTATCAATTATTAAGTGGTATTGTATTAACAGGAGGTGTTTCAACTTCTTTATTATTAAATAAATACGCAGAAAAAATATTTCAAAAAAAAATTCGAATAGCAAAACCTATAAATATTTCAGGATTAATAGAAAATATAACTGAACCACATTATTCAACAGTCGTGGGTTTATTAAACTATGGAAAAGAATTTTACTTACAATCTAAAAAAATGAAAAAAGAAAATTCTTTTCTTGAAAAATGGTTTAAACAAATTAGTAATTGGTTTAAAAAAGAATTTTAAACTAATTTTAAAAAAATCTCTAAATTTTAAGACAGATAATGGAATAAAATTATGTTTGAGCCTGTAGAAATCAGTAATAATGCAGTAATTAAAGTAGTTGGTGTTGGCGGAGGCGGTGGAAATGCAGTAGAATATATGGTAAGAGAAAAAATCGAAGGAGTTGAATTTTTTGCCATTAATACTGACGCTCAAGCTTTAAGAAAAATAGAAGTAAGTCAGACAATTCAAATAGGCAATAATATTACTAAAGGATTAGGAGCCGGTGCTAATCCAGAAATTGGTCGAAATTCAGCAGAAGAAGATAAAGAATTATTAAAATCTGCATTAGATGGATCTGATATGGTCTTTATTGCTGCTGGAATGGGAGGTGGAACTGGTACTGGAGCAGCACCTGTAGTAGCAGAAATAGCAAAAGAATTAGGAATTTTAACTGTAGCAGTAGTAACAAAACCTTTCAATTTTGAAGGTAAAAAAAGAATGATTATTGCAGATCAGGGAGTTGTAGAATTATCAAAATATGTGGATTCTTTAATTACAATACCAAATGATAAATTACTTAAAGTATTAAGTAGAGGAATTTCTTTACTAGATGCTTTTGGAGCTGCAAATAATGTTTTAAAAGGAGCAGTTCAAGGCATTGCAGAATTAATTACTAGACCAGGTCTTATGAATGTAGATTTTGCAGATGTTCGAACAGTCATGGTAGAAATGGGATATGCAATGATGGGAACAGGTATATCTTCCGGTGAAAATCGTGCAGAAGAAGCTGCAGAAATAGCTATATCTAGTCCATTATTAGAAGATATTGATTTATCAGGAGCTAGAGGTGTATTAGTTAATATTACTGCTGGTTTCGATTTAAAATTAGATGAGTTTGAAACTGTAGGAAATACTATTAGATCTTTTGCATCAGATAATGCAACAGTTGTAATAGGAACTTCTTTAGATCCAGATATGAATGATACACTTCGAGTAACAGTTGTGGCAACAGGTATAGGTATGGAAAAATATTCAGATGTTAATCAAATTAAAAATAAGTCTTCTAAAGAAACATTAATAGATTATCGTTATCAATATTTAAATATGTCATCCCCAACATTAGACAAAAAACATATAAAAAACGAAATTAAAGACACAGAAAATTCAAAACGAAAAGAAACAGAATATTTAGATATTCCTGCTTTTCTTAGAAAAAGATCTGATTAGTTTTTAAAATAAAAATTAAATAAATAAAAAATTTAATTATATTAATTATAAAATTTTATATTAAACTATCTTTTATTACCTGCGCCAATAAAGAAAAATTATATATCGGCGCAAGGAATAAAAAATTATATGATAGTGATTATATATAATTTTTTTAAATATTTTTAATAATATTTAAAAATTATCTGAGAATATATTACAAGTGATAAATAATATTCAAATTACATATAATGCAGCTAAAAAAATTAAAGATTTTATTTCAACTAAAAAAAATAAAAATTTAAAATTAAGAATATATATTATTGGTGGAGGATGCAGTGGTTTTCAATATCAATTTATTTTTGATGAAAATATTAATCAAGATGATATAATAATTAAAAAATTAGATATTTCTATTATTATTGATCCTATTAGTCTGCAATATTTGCATGGCGGAAAAATAGATTATATAGAAAATTTAGAAGGCTCAAAATTTATAGTATACAATCCAAATGCGAAAAATACATGTGGATGTGGTTTATCATTTGATATTTAATCTATTTAAATATTTTTTAAAAATATTAATTGTATCAAAATATTCTTAAAAAAATTAAAAATCATTAAAATGAATATAAAAATTGGAATTATTGGAGCTATCAAACAAGAAATTAAAATATTTAAAAATCTTATAAATTATAACAAAATAAAAATTTTTGGAAATTTTAAAATTTATATAGGAAAATTTAATAAAATTAATATATTTTTAATACAATCAGGAATAGGAAAGGTTGCAGCTAGTATTGCAACTATGATACTAATCACTTTATTTAAACCAAATATGATTATTAATAGTGGATCAGCAGGTAGTTTAAATAGTAAATTAAAGATAGGAGATATTATAATTCCAAATCAACTATGTTATCATGATGTAAATTTAACCAATTTTGGATATAGTATAGGACAAATACCTAAATATCCAAAAAAATTTCAAATAAATAAAAAATTATTTAATAAAATAATAGAAATTTTTAAAAAAAATAAATTAAAAATTTTAACAGGTTTAATTATTACTGGTGATTCATTTATAAACAAAAGAGAATTAATTAATAAATTAAAAATTAAATTTTCTTCTGCGATTGGAGTTGAAATGGAGGCTGCAGCAATAGCTCAAGTATGTTATAAATTTAACATTCCTTTGATTATTATAAAATCAATATCTGATTTATCTAACAATCAAGCTACTATAAATTTTAAAAAAAACATATCTATCGCATCATTAAAATCTTCAAATTTAGTTATATTAATTTTAAAAAAAATAAAATATTTAATAAATCTATTAAATAAATAATAGCATTATTATTATATTTTTGATAATCTTTAATAAACAAAAAATTTTAAATATATTTTATAAAATCATTATCCTTCTTTAAAAAAATCTAAAAATAAACTCTATTATTTCACTACATTTATAATCAATTATTAAATAATTATATTTCAAGGGTAAAAAATACCATGATTAAAAATAAAATATGGCATGAAACATTTCATTGCCATCTTGGGCAATATTTTTTAATTGATAAAATACTATATCAAAAAAAAAATCAATATCATGATATTAAGATATTTCATAATTCAATTATGGGAAATATCATGACAATAGATGACGTAGTACAAACTACAGAAAAAGATGAATTTATATATCATGAAATGTTAAGTCATGTACCTATATTTTCTCATGGCTTAGTAAAAGATGTATTAATAATAGGAGGAGGAGATGGTGGTACATTAAGAGAGGTATGCAAACATAAAAACATTAGTAATATTACAATGGTTGAAATTGATATTAATATTATTAATTTATGTAAAAAATATTTTCCAAATCATAGTGATAATGCATATAATGATTCTCGTTTAAAATTAATTATTGATGATGGTTTAAATTTTATAAAAAATACACATCAAAAATTCGATTTAATTATATCTGATTCTACTGATCCTATAGGATGTGGAAAAAATTTATTTCTATCAGAATTCTACTTAAATTGTAAAAAAAATTTAAAAAAAAATGGAATTTTTGTTGCACAAAATGGAACATCTTTTTTACAAATAGATGAAATTTTTTTAACTTATAAAAACTTAAAAAAATATTTTCATGATTGTACTTTTTATCAAGCTATAGTACCTACTTATTATGGAGGAGCTATAATGTTTGCATGGGGATCTGATAATCAAAAATTACGTTATATTGATCAAAAAATATTAAAATCTAGAATAAAAGAAAAAAAAATAATTTTTAAGTACTACAATCCTAAGATACATATAAGTAGCTTTTCTTTACCACAATATATAATTAATAAGTTAGATACAAGTTAGAAATCCTTTTAAAAGAGAGTGATAAAATTGCAAAAACTAAAATTATATGGCTTTAATAATTTAACAAAAAGCCTAAGTTTTTGTATTTATGATATTTGTTATGCAAATACTAATAATTCAAGAAATAGCTATATTACATATATTGATGAACAATACAATGCTGTTAGATTAACAAAAATATTAAAAAAAACATGCTCAATTATTGGTGCTAATATTTTAAATATATCTTGTCAAGATTATGAACCACAAGGTGCTAGTGTGACTATATTAGTATGTGAAGAACCAATAAATTTAGATACAGTTAATATTGAAAAAAAAAATAATAATATTATTTCTTCATCAGTTCTTGCTCATCTAGATAAAAGTCATATTTGTGTTCATACATATCCAGAAAGTCATCCTCAAAGTGGCATTTGTACTTTTCGAGCAGATATTGAAGTGTCAACATGTGGTATAATTTCCCCGCTAAATGCATTAAATTATCTTATTAATCAATTAGAATCAGATATTGTAACAATTGAATATCGTGTTAGAGGATTTACTAGAGATATTAATGGAATTAAACATTTTATTGATCATAAAATTAATTCTATTCAAAATTTTATGTCTGATACTATTAAAACTATGTATGAAATGGTAGATGTTAATATTTATCAAGAAAATATTTTTCATACTCGAATGTTATTAAAAGAATTTTGTTTACAAAATTATTTATTTAATACTAATATATGGGATTTATCAAAAAAAGAGCGAACCTATATAATCAATTTATTATGGAGAGAAATGAGAGAAATATATCATGGTAAAAATATTACAATGATAGAATCATTATCAAAAAAATAATATTTTTATATATCTTTTTAAAAATCCTAATATTTAATATTATTCTTTTAGAACAAGAAAAGATTATAGAAACATAATTTCTATAATCTTTTCTTGTTCTAAAAGAATAATATTAAATATTAAATTAAGATACTTTTTTAACATTTAATAAATCTGTAATTGTTCCCTGGAAAATTTCTGCTGCTAAACAGATTGATTCAGATAAAGTTGGGTGTGCATGTATAGTCAATGAAATATCTTCTACATTACATCCCATTTCAATAGCAAGTGTAATTTCATTAATTAATTCACCAGCATTTAAACCTATTATTGAACCACCAATAATTTGACTATTTTCTTTATTAAAAATTAATTTAGTCATTCCAGATGTACAATTCGAAGAATTAGCTCTACCTGAAGCACTCCAAGGAAAAATAGCAGTTTCATAATTAATTTTTGATGCTATTGCCTCTTTTTCATTTAATCCTACCCAAGAAATTTCAGGATCAGTATAAGCTACTGATGGAATAGCTTTAGGTTCATAAAAATGATTTTTTCCTGCAATAACTTCTGCAACAATATGTGCTTCATGTATAGCTTTATGAGCTAACATAGGGAAACCTGTTACATCACCAATTGCATAAATATTAGATATATTAGTTCTTAATTGATTATTTACTTTAATAAATCCAAACTTATCTAAATCAATGCCAATTTTATTTAATTCTAGATATTTAGTATTAGGTTTTCTACCTATTGCAACTAATATATTATCATAATGCTTACTTTGTTTAATATTTCCTTCCATATGCACTATAAGATCATTTTCTTTTGATTCAATATTTTTAATATGTGTATCTAAAAATAAATTAAATCTTTTATTTATTATTTCAGTATACTTTTTAGAAATATCTTGATCTAATAATGGAAGAAGCATGTCAAATCGATCAACAATATCAACTTTCGATCCTAATGCACTATATATTGTGGCCATTTCTAAACCAATAATACCACCCCCAATAATTAAAAAACGATTTGGAATTTTTTCAAATGTCAATGCATCTGTAGAATTCCATATTCTATTATCTTGCAAAGATAGAGAGGGGAGCTGGATAGAACTAGATCCAGTTGCTATAATAGCATGCTTAAAAGAAATAGAAAATTTATTTTTATCACCTTCTATAAAAATATTATTATTATCTTCAAAGTAAGCTTTACCTTGAATAAATCTTATATTTCTTTTATTATTCATACTATACAAACCACTAGTAAGTTTATGTATAATATTGTTTTTCCAAGTTTGAATTTTTTTAACATCAACAATAGGTTTTGTAAAAAATACACCTGCTTCAGATAAATCTTGCGCATCTCGTATAACTTTTGCTATATGTAATAAAGATTTTGAAGGAATACAACCAACATTTAAACAAACACCACCTAATTTTGAATGACGTTCTATTATAATAGTATCTAAACCTAAATCAGAACAACGAAAAGCTGAAGAATAACCAGCCGGCCCAGAACCTAAAACTACTACTTCTGTTTCAAGTTTTTGATGCATTTTAACCTCTTTTATAATTATTTAAAAAAAAGTATTTTCATTAATATAAAATTACATAAGTAAAAAACGTATATCACATAAAACTTTTTTAAGAAAAGAAATAAAACGAGCTGCATCTGCTCCATTAATAATACGGTGATCATAAGATAAAGATAAAGGTAGAATTAAAGATGGGATAAAATTTTTACCATCCCAAATAGGTTTAATTACAGATCTAGATACTCCAAGAATTGCTACTTCAGGAAAATTAATAATTGGAGTAAACCAATTTCCACCAATACCCCCTATATTTGAAATTGTAAAACAACCATCTTTCATATCCAACTTATCTAATTGATTTTTACGAGCTTTATTAGAAAGTAAAATTAACTCAGATGATAAATCAACAATATTTTTTTTATCAACATTTCTTATTACTGGAACAAATAACCCATTATCCACTTCTACAGCAAAACCAATATTTATATATTTTTTAAAAATGATTGTTTTTTTATCTAAAGATAAAGAACTATTAAAAATTGGAAATTTTGATAATGCATATGATACTGCTTTTATTATAAAAATTAATATTGTAATATTAATGTGATTAATATTTTTTTTATATTCTTCTTTATTATAATTCTTACGAAATTGTTCTAATTCAGTAATATTTACATCTTCAAATTGTGTTACATGAGGTATATTTATCCAATTATTATATAAATTTTCACCAACAGTTCTTTGTAAATCATTTATTTTCTTTTTTTCTATTGTTAATTGATCTAAATTTTCACAACTTTTTTTTGCATATAATTCTAAATCATCTTTTAAAATACGATTTTTAGGACCAGAACCTATAATTTTATTTAAATCAATATTTAAATCACGTGCTAATCGTCTTACTGATGGAGTAGCATGTATAATATCTTTTTTAAAATTAATATCATTATGAATAGCTAATTTATTAGTTATTGGAGAATTAATATGAATAAATTCTTTTTTATTAGATGCTTCAATATTATTTTTTAAAAATACCATAATTTTAGAATTAGAAGTAACTCTATCCCCAATTTTAACATTAATTTTTTTTACAATACCGGATTCAGGCGATGGTATTTCTATAGAAGATTTTTCACCTTCTACAGTTATAATGCTTTGATCTAATTGTACTTTATCGTTTATTTTAACTAAAATTTCTACTACTTCTGCTTTATCTAAACCAATATCAGGCATTTTGATATCAATATACACTATATCCCCTTATTTATGCTAATCTAGGATTAATTTTATTTGGATTAATATTAAATTTAACAATTGCTTCTTCTACTATATTTTTATTTATATTATTTAACTCAGCTAATAAACTTAATGCAGCTACTACAATATAGTAAGCGTTAACTTCAAAATGATTACGTAATTTTTCACGACTATCTGACCGACCAAACCCATCTGTACCTAATACATAATATAACTTTGATGGAATATAACTTCGAACTTGTTCCGCAAATAATTTCATATAATCAGTTGCAGCAACAGCAGGAGAAGAATTCATAATTTTTTTTATATAAGGGATTTTATTTTCTTGATTAGGATGTAACATATTCCATCTTTGACAATCTTCTCCATCTCTAGCTAATTCTGTAAAAGAAGTGACACTATAAATATCTGTTGTAATGCAATAATCACTAGATAAAATTCGACCAGCTTCATATATACAACGCAAAATAGCTCCAGATCCCAATAACTGCATTCTTAATGCATTTCCATGTAATGTTTTTAATTTATAAATACCTTTACATATACCTTCTTCTGAACCTTTAGGCATAGCAGGCATATAATAGTTTTCATTAATCGTAGTAATATAATAAAATATATTTTCCTGAAGAGCTCCATACATCCTTCTTAAACCATCCTGTATAATAACAGCTACTTCATAAGCAAAGGAGGGATCATATGAAATGCAATTTGGAATTGTTAAAGATTGTATATGACTATGACCATCTTCATGTTGTAAACCCTCTCCATTAAGAGTTGTTCTACCAGAAGTTCCCCCAATTAAAAATCCTCTAGCTTGTTGATCTCCGGCCGCCCAAAAAAGGTCACCAATTCTTTGAAAACCAAATATTGAATAATATATATAAAATGGAATCATAGGAAAATCATTCGTACTATAAGAAGTTGCGGCAGCAAGCCATGATGAAGCTGCTCCTAATTCATTAATTCCTTCTTGTAAAATTTGTCCTTTTTTATCCTCTTTATAATAAGCTAGTTGTTCATGATCTTGAGGTGTATATTTTTGACCATTAGGACTATAAATTCCAATATTTCTAAATAAACCTTCCATTCCAAAAGTACGCGCTTCATCAGCAATAATAGGAACAATTAAATTTTTAATTGAATTATTTCTTAAAATTAAATTTAATGTACGAACAAAGGCAATTGTTGTAGATATATGTTTACTTTGTTCTTCTAATAGTGATTGAAAATCTATCAAACGAGGAAGATCTAATTTTTTTGTAAATTTATCCAAACGAAATGGAATATAACCACCTAATTTTTTTCTTTGATTCTTCAAATACAAATATTCTTTAGATGTTTTTTCAAATTTAATATAAGGTAAATCTTTAATTTTTTGATTAGATATAGGAATTTTAAAACGATCTCTAATATAAATAATACCATCAAGATTAATTTTTTTTATTTGATGAGCAATATTTTTACCTTCTGCTACAACACCCATACCATATCCTTTTATAGTATGTGCTAAAATTACTGTAGGTTTTTTTTTAGTTTCTTTCGCTTTTTTTATCGCATTAAACATTTTTATAGGATCATGTCCGCCGCGATTTAAATTCCATATTTCTTGATCTGTCATATTTTTTACTAATTCTAATGTTTCTTTATATTTACCAAAAAAATATTTTCTAACATAAGCTCCATCTTTTGATTTAAATGTTTGATAATCACCATCTATTGTTTCATTCATCAACTGAATTAATTTTCCAGATTTATCTTTTTTTAATAAATTATCCCATGCTCCTCCCCATATTACTTTAATAACTTTCCATCCTGCACCATGAAAAAAACTTTCTAGTTCATTTATAATTTTTCCATTTCCTACTACAGGACCATCTAATCTTTGTAAATTACAATTTATTATAAAAATTAGATTATCTAATTCTTCCCGAACTGCGATAGAAATCGCTCCTTTAGATTCAGGTTCATCCATTTCACCATCCCCTAAAAAAGCATAAACTGTTTGATTAGAAGTATTTTTTAATTCTCTATTTTTAAGGTACTTTAAAAATTTTGCTTGATAAATTGCAAAAAGAGGGCCTAGCCCCATTGAAACAGTAGGAAATTGCCAAAAATTAGGCATTAATTTAGGATGTGGATAAGAAGAAAGCCCATTTCCATCAACTTCTTGTCTAAAATTATCAATTTGATTAATAGATAAACGACCTTCTAAAAATGATCTTGCGTAGATACCAGGAGAAATATGCCCTTGAAAGTAAACTAAATCGCCTCCATCATAATCATTTTTAGCTCGAAAAAAATGATTAAAACATACTTCATATATAGTTGCTGATGATTGAAAAGAAGCTAAATGTCCACCTAATTCTAAATTTTTTTTTGATGCACGTAAAACCATCATAATTGCATTCCATCGTATAGCAGATCGAATTTTTTTTTCTAGAATTAAATCACCAGGATATTTTACTTCGTCTTCATTATGAATTGTATTAATATAATCGCTTGTAAAAAAATGTTTAAAAAAACCTGATTTGTTTATTTTTGCTTGTTTTAAAATTTTTTCAATTAAAAATTTTGCTCTTTCAAGACCTTCTTTTTGAATAACAGATTCAATTGATTGTATCCAGTCATTAGTTTCAATTGGATCCACGTCATCATATAAATTTTCTGACATGGTATAAATTCCTTGTATATTATTTTTATATTAAATTTTATATTAAATTAAAAATTTTGCATTAATTTTTAATTTAATATAAAATACATTTAAAATAAAATTAAAAATAAATTATTGATTTCTAAAAAAAATCAATAAAATTAACTATAAAATAATTAATTTTATTGATTTTATTTTTAAAATATATTTTATATAATATTTAATATGTAAAATTATTAAAAATACAATTTTCTTGTTCATTAACTTTAATAAATGTAGTTCTTTTTGTTAATTCTTTTAATTTTTGAGCTCCTACATAAGTACAAGATGATCTAATACCACCTAAAATATCACGCACTGTGGCATCAACATTTCCACGAAAAGGTAATTTTACTCTTTTCCCTTCTGAAGCTCTATACCCTCTTATTTCACCTGAATAAATTTTCATTGCAGAATCAGAACTCATACCATAAAATAACATAAATTTTTTTGAATCTTCTTCAATGATTTTTCCAGAGCATTCATAATGACCTGCAAGCATACCACCTAGCATCACAAAATCTGATCCACCACCAAATGCTTTTGCTATATCCCCTGAAACCACGCAACCACCATCACTAATAATCTGACCATTTAGTCCATGTGCAGCATCAGAACATTCTATAATAGCTGATAATTGAGGATAACCTACTCCAGTTTTTACTCGAGTAGTACAAACTGAACCTGGTCCAATACCAACTTTGACTATATCAGCACCAGATAAAATTAATTCTTCTACCATTTCCCCAGTAACAACATTTCCAGCACAAATAATTTTATCAGGAAAAATATTTCTAATTTTTTTTAAAAAGTCAACAAAATGCTCGGAATAACCATTAGCTACATCAATACAAATATATTTTAATGCAGAAGATAATGAAAAAATTTTTTGAACTTTAAAAAAATCTACATCAGAAGTACCAATTGAAACAATAACATGTTCTAACGTTTCTTTTGAACTTTGATTAATAAAATTTTTCCATTCATTAAATGAATAATATTTATGTATTGCTGTTAATATACGAAATTTAGACAAAGAAATTGCCATTTTAAAAGTTCCAATAGTATCCATATTTGAAGCGATAATAGGAATTCCAGACCATGAGTAGTTAGAGTACTTGAAAATAAAACTTCGAATTAAATCAACTTCAGAACGACTTTTTAACGTAGATCTTTTAGGTCTGATAAGAACATCTTTAAAACCTAATTTCATATCTTCTTCGATACGCATAAAAATTAATATCCTATGAAATAAATATATTTATATTAAAATAGTAATTTGTTATATTATAATAATAATATTCTATATATTAATTTTTTAAAACCAACCTAAATTTAAATAATTATGACTTATATTGTAGCACTTACTGGAGGTATTGGTAGTGGAAAAACTACTATTTCTAATTGTTTTAAAAAAATAGGTGTTAGTGTTATTGACACTGATGTGATTACAAGAAAAATAATAGAAAAAAATATACAAATATTTTATTCTATTAAAAAAAAATTTGGATCAAGCATATTAAATTTAAATAATTCAATTAATCGCCAACGTCTTAGAAAAAAAATTTTTAATGATAAAAAAAATAAATTATGGCTAGAAAATATTTTAATTCCAAAAATTTATAAAGAAAGCAAAAAACAAATTCAATTAATAAATTCAATATGGTGTTTATGGGTAGTTCCATTACTTATTGAAAAAAAATTAAACAAAATAGCGCATCGTATCTTATTAGTTGATACATCTGTAAAAACACAAATTAAACGTATAATAAAACGAGATAAAATTAATATATATCAAGCAAAAAATATTATTTATCAACAAGCAAGTAGAAACAAAAGAATTTTATTTTCAGATGATATTATTTATAATGATAATAATACAAATATAAAAATATTGGATAATTATGTATATTACTTAAATTCTTTTTATACATATTTATTTAATTTTTACCAATCTAAAAAAAATATACAAAAAAATTTTTTTAAAAAAAATTATTTAACAAAAATTTATTAATTATTATTATCTCAAAAATATATTTTTTAATTTTTTTATAACTGTATAATTAGATATTGGAAATTGATAATTTTTTATTGTTTTTACATCTACCCAGCAATGTTTATAACCTTCTCGACTATATATTTTTCCTTTCCATTTCTTCACTAAAAAAAAATATAATTTAATTTTTTTAAAAAATATTTTCTTATATTGAAAAAAAGAAAAATATAATATTTTGATACCTACTTCTTCAAATAACTCACGTTTTAATCCAGATATTAATTTCTCATTTTTTTTAATTTTACCACCTGGAAATTCCCAAGTATTTAAATTATATTTATTTTTATTTGCTTTAGTAATATAAATCTTATTTTTGTTTAAAACGATTCCAATAGCAACTTTTATATAATTCATATAATATATTTAATATTAAATTAATTAAATTTATAAAAAAATTATAAAATACCATGACAATATTTATATTTTTTATTTGAACCACAAAAACATAACGTATTTCTTCCAATCTTAATATTTTCTGACGATTCAATTGATTTTTTTTTAAAAATAAAATGTTTTTTTACATCAGAAGGATTTAATTTAAAAAGAAATGATATTATTTCATATTTTAAAAATTCCAACATATTAGAAAACATATTAAAAGATTCTCTTTTATATTCTTGTTTTGGATCTTTTTGAGCATATCCACGAAGATGAATTCCTTGTCTTAAATAATTCATAGAAGATAAATGATCCCTCCAAAGTTCATCTAATTTTTGTAAAAAAATAGACTTTTCTATAGTCCGAATATTATCATAACCAATTAATTTCTCTTTATTTTTATAATTTTTTTCTGCAACTTCAACAATATGTTTTACAATATTATCTATATTATAATTAGATTGTTTCTCAATTAAATTAATTATTGATATATATATATTGAATTCATTACTTAATTTTTTCTCTAAATTTATATAATCTAAATTATGTTTTTCTATTTTTTTATTTATATATCTTTTAATAGTATTATTCAGTACATCTTTTAAAATATCATAAATAATATTTTTAATATTTTCAGAATCAATTATTTTATTACGTTGTGTATAAATAATACGACGCTGTTCATTACAAACATCATCATATTCTAATAATTGTTTTCGCATTTCAAAATTTCGATTTTCTACTTTTTTTTGAGCATTTTCAATTGCTTTTGTCACCCATGAGTGTTCAATTGCTTCGTTTTTAGAAAGTCCTAATTTACGCATCATATTAACAATTTTATCAGATATAAAAATTCTTATTAATGAGTCTTCCATAGACAAATAAAAACGAGAAGAACCACTATCTCCCTGACGACCTGATCGACCTCTTAACTGATTATCAATACGACGAGATTCATGACGTTCAGTACCAATAATATGTAAACCACCAGATGAAATAACCAAATCATGTTCAATTTTCCAATTTTCTTTAATTTTTTTAATTTTATTTAAAGACATGTTTTTATTTAAAAAATCAATACTACCTCCTAAAACTATATCTGTGCCTCTTCCAGCCATATTAGTAGCAATAGTAACTGATTTAGATTTTCCTGCTTGTGCTATTATATCAGCTTCTTTAGCATGAAATTTTGCATTTAATACATTATGTTGAATATTTAATTTTTTTAATTTTTTTGAAATTACTTCTGATTTTTCGATAGATACTGTTCCAACTAAAACAGGTTGATTATTTTTTACACAATTCTGAATATCTTTTATAATAGCATATATTTTTTCTTCTTCAGTCATATATACTAAATCTGGCATATCTTTTCTTATCATTGGTTTATTTGTAGGTATAACAATAGTATCTAAATTATAAATAGATTTAAATTCAAATGACTCAGTTTCAGCAGTACCTGTCATACCTGCTATTTTTTTATATAAACGAAAATAATTTTGAAATGTAATAGAAGCTAAAGTTTGGTTTTCATTTTGAATTTTGACTTGCTCTTTAGCTTCTATTGACTGATGTAAACCATCTGACCATCTTCGACCAGGCATAGTTCTACCAGTATGCTCGTCTACAATAATTATATTATTATTTTTTATAATATAATCTATATCTCGAGTAAATAATTTGTGAGCACGTAATGCTGATATAACATGATGCATCAAAACAATATTATTTGAAGAATATAAAGATTCATTTTTATTCATTAATCTTTTTTGAATTAATAATTTTTCAAGTTTAATTAAACCTCTTTCAGTTAAATAAATTTGTTTTAATTTTTCATCTATTGTAAAATCTCCTTCACCTTGAAAATCATCTGAATCTTCTTTTTTTTGAAAAATCAAAGAAGGTACAATTTTATTGATTTCTGTATATAAAAATGAACTATTTTCAGAAGGTCCTGAGATAATTAACGGTGTTCTAGCTTCGTCTATTAAAATAGAATCCACTTCATCTACTAATGCATAATTTAATTCACGCTGAACTCTTTCTTGTTTATAAAAAACCATGTTATCACGTAAATAATCAAAACCATATTCATTATTTGTACCATAAGTAATATCACATAAATAAGCATGTTTCTTTTGATCAAAGTTCATTTCAGATAAATTTAAACCAACTGATAAACCAAGAAACTCAAATAAAGGAGTATTTTTTCTAGCATCTCTTTCTGCTAAATAATCATTCATAGTTACTATATGAACTCCTTTTCCAGATAAAGCATTTAAATAAGCAGGAAGAGTAGATGTTAAAGTTTTTCCTTCTCCCGTTCGCATTTCTGCAATACATTGTTTATTTAAAACTATCCCACCAAGAATTTGAACATCAAAATGACGCATACCAAAAATACGTTTACTTGCTTCTCGAACAGTAGCAAAAGATTCCACTAATAAATTATTTAAATTCTCTCCTTTCTCTAAACGTAATTTAAATAATTTTGTTTTTTCTTTTAATTGTATATCTGATAAATGTTCAAAATCTTTTTCCAAAGAATTAATTTTAGAAACAACTTTCTTGTATTTTCTTAAAATACGATCATTATAATTTCCAAAAATTTTTTTTAAAAATTTAATTAACATATTATAATTCTCAATTTATATTTTATTACAACTAAAAACATTTTATATAAAAAATTAAAGTACACTTCCACTCTAATACAAAAAATTTTTATATTTTCCCTTATAAATTTTTTATACTTTAATAATTAATATATTATTAATTTTTTATAAATTATCTAAAACTTAACATAAAATATAAAAAATTTTTAACTTCATAAAATATTTATATTTAATAATCATTCTAAATATATTTATATATAATTAGAATAAATATATACTAATTTATATTTAATTATTTTTATATTTATGTAGATCAGTATAATTTTTCTTATTAATTTTATTATGATATTTTTAATATTATTAAAAAAAATAGATATAAATTAATAATAATTAATAAATTAAATTTTTTTTATTACTATTTTAGTATCTGATATTATTTAAGTTTTAATTTAAGATAATTATTTTAATTTATTAATAATAAAAATATTTTTATTATTTTTACTGATAAAATATATTAATTTTAAAATAATTAATAGATTTCTTAACATAATTTTTTTATATTAAAGAATAAATTACTTTATTAATTATAAAAAAATTTCTATTTTGTACTATTTTAAATGCTATAAAAAAATTTTATAAAATTTTAAAATACAAAAAATATAAATTCTATTATATTCATAAAAAATTTAATTCTTAATTACTAATAATATTTAAATTAAATTTATTAAATATTAATAAACTATATATTAAAAATTATATTTTATATTAATAAAAAAATTATTTTAATTATAAAAATTATTAAAATTAAAGAATAAAACACTTCTTTTAGATAGTTTCATTTTTTTATTTATTTTAGTACATCCTAATTTTAGAAAAATATATTTTATTGAAAATTTTATAAAACAACATATATTCTATTTAAAAAATATTATAATATTTAGATAAGTTATTTTTAAAAATAGGTAAATTAAAACATTTAGGATATTCTACAGATAATAAATACAAACCTTTAGATGGAGCAGTAGGACCTGCATAATATCTATTTTTTTTTTTTAAAATTTCTTTTATAATATCTTTTTTATTTAAAAAATTTATTTTAATTAAAGAACCAATAATATTTCTAACCATACGATATAAAAAAGAATTAGCTGTAATATCAAAAATAACAAAATTATTTATACGATAAATATTTATTTTTTTTATACTTCTGAATGGAGTATTAGATTGACAACCTGATGCTCTAAAAGAAGAAAAATCATGATTTCCTAATAAATATTGAGCTTCAAAATTTATTTTAGAAATATTTAATTTTTTATATACATGATTAGTATAGTTATATAAAATACTAGAACGAAAAATATTATTATATATTATATAACGATAAGTTCGACTAACAGCGCTATAACGTGAATGAAAAAAATTTGGTACCTCTTTGATCCATTTAATTGAAATATTCTTAGATAAATATGTATTAATACCAACTGTCCAATTATAATTACTTCTAATAGAAGTTGTTTTAAAATGAATAACTTGCCCTATACTATGAACACCAGCATCAGTTCTACCAGCACAAAAAACATAAACTTTATGATTTGCAATTTTAGATAAACATTGCTCTATTTCTTTTTGAATAGAAGGATAATTTTCTTGAGATTGCCAACCATGATAATTGCTCCCATCATATTCAACGCCTAAAGCAAATGTTTTTATTTTCTTTTGTATCATAAAAAAATACTCCAATTTAAAGAACTATTAAAAAAAAATCTATAATTATATAAAAATATATTTAATAAAAGTTTATGTTAATATTAATTATTGATATTAATTTTAATTAATTTTTATAAAAATATTAATAAATTTCCTACATGCTTTATTTTAGAAATAAAAACATTTCATAATATTATAATAAGAAATATCTTACTAGGAAAAACTATGACAAAAAAAAACCAAAAAAAAAAATCTTCTTTAAATGTTCTTTCTTTAGCTGGTTTGCAGCCTTATCAAAAAAAAACAAATGAACAATATATGAACAAGAATCAAATATTACATTTTAAAAAAATTCTTGAAACATGGAAAAATCAACTAAAATTTGAAATTGATCATACTCTACTTTATATACAAGATAAATCGACAAATTTTCCAGATCCAATTGATAGAGCAGCACAAGAAGAAGAATTTAGTTTAGAATTAAGAAATCAAGATAGAAGTCAAAAACTAATAAAAAAAATCGAAATAACTCTAAAAAAGATAAATAATAATGATTTTGGATATTGCAATTCCTGTGGAATTGAAATTGGAATACGTCGATTAGAAGCTAGACCAACTGCAAGTTTATGTATTGACTGTAAAACATTAGCAGAAATAAGAGAAAAACAAATGGCTGGATAATTATATAATATATAGATTAGGATATTCGATTAATATATTATATATCGAGTATCCTTTTTTACTCGTATTTTTAAAAAAATTAACTTATTAAAATTAGGTTTGATATGACAGCTATACATATTGATACATTGCAAAATTGGAAAACTAAAAAGAATAAATTTGCTGCTATTACGGCTTATGATTTTAGTTTTTCTAAATTATTCGCAAACCAAGGTATTCCAGTTATCCTTGTTGGAGATTCTCTTGGAATGACTATACAAGGACATAATTCAACAATACCTGTAACTATTCAAAATATTGAATATCACACAAAAGCAGTAAGAAAAGGAGCTCCAAATGTTTTTTTAATATCTGATTTACCATTTATGTCATATTATCAAGTTAATCAAGCTTTAAAAAATACCGCTAAAATTATTCAGTCTGGCGCTAATATGATTAAAATTGAAGGTGGCAAACATTTAATTAATATTATCAAAGAATTATCTAATAGATCTATATTAGTATGTGGGCACATAGGATTAACTCCACAATATATAAACTATTTAAATGGATATAAAGTACAAGGAAAAACAGAAAAAAGTGCAAAAAAAATAATAGAAGACGCATTATTACTTGAAGATGCAGGAATTAAAATGTTAGTACTTGAATGTATTCCTTCTGTATTAGCTAAAATAATTACTGAAAAATTGTCTATTCCAGTAATTGGAATAGGAGCAGGAAGATATACCGATGGTCAAATACTAGTTATGCAAGATATATTAGGAATAACTGAAGGAAAAAAATTAAAATTTGTAAAAAACTTTTTATCTCAAAGTGGAAGTATTCAAAATGCAATTCAAACATATATTGATGAAGTAAAAAAAGGTATTTTTCCTAATCAAAAATATAGTTTTTAAAAAAATAAAATAAGAAAATTATGAATATAATAAAAAAAATAAATATTTTATATAAAGAAATTCAACTACTTAAAAAAAAACAAAAAATAATAGGATTAATACCTACAATGGGAAATCTTCACGAAGGCCATATTCAATTAATGTTATTATCTAAAAAATATATTGATATTTTAGTAGTAAGTATATTTATTAATCCTATGCAATTTGAAAATTTATTAGATTTTAAAAAATATCCTAAAACTTTATCAAAAGATTTAAAAATTTTAAAAAAAGAAAACGTAGACATTGTTTTTATTCCTAAAATATCTGAAATTTATCCTAATGGTTTTAAAAAACATACATATATTCAAGTTCCTAAGTTATCTAAAATTATTGAAGGCCAATCAAGACCTGGTCATTTTATAGGAGTTACTACAATAATTGGGAAATTATTTAATTTAATACAACCTAATTTTTCATTTTTTGGTGAAAAAGATTATCAACAGTTGTTAATTATAAAAACTGTAGTTAAAGAACTTAATTATCCTATCAAAATTATCAGTTTACCCACTATTCGATTAAAAACTGGATTAGCTTTTAGTTCAAGAAATAAATATTTAAATAATTTAGAACTTAAAAAAGCTCCTTTATTATATAAAACTATAAATACAACTATTAATAATATTATTCATACTAAAGGAAAAAAAATAAACACTATTATTCTTAATTCAAAAAAAAACCTAATAAAAAATGGTTTTTTAATCGATATATTTAATGTATATAACGCAAAAACACTTGATAATTTCTCTATAAAAAATAAAATAAATATTCTTCTAGCATCTGTTTGGTTAGGTAAAACTCGTTTAATTGATAATAAAAAATTTATATTACCTAACTAATAAAAAATTTTTATTTCTTAAATACTACTTTTCCAATATATGGTAAATAACGATAACATTGAGCATAATCTATTCCATAACCAACCATAAAATCATCAGGTATTGAAAAACCTATGAAATCAACATTAATATTTACTTCTCGACATTCAGGCTTATCTAGAAGTGTACAAATTGATAAAGATTTCGGATTTCTTAATTTTAAAATACCTAATACTTTGCTTAAAGTCTTTCCAGAATCAATAATATCTTCAACAATTAAAACATTTTTATTATATATATCCTCATCTAAATCTTTAATAATTTTTACATCACCACTGGATATAATACCGCGTCCATAACTAGATGTTGTCATAAAATCAACTTCATGCTCAACTTTTATACTTCGACATAAATCTGCTATAAATACAAATGAACCACGTAATAAAGCAATTAATATCATTTTATTTGAACTATTTTTATATTTTTTAGTAATTTCTTGACCTAGTTCACGTACACGAATATTTAACTCTTTTTCAGAAAAAATAACTTTAATAATATGTTTCATAATATCAACTAATTTTATAATTTATATAGTTTAATTATACTAAAAAAATATTTTATTGATTTTTATTAAAAATATTATAAATAATATTTTTTAAAAAATTTAAAAATTAAAATATTTATTTTTAAACTATTGCAATAGTAATAATCATTATGATATAAAAAATTTATTATACTTAAAAAATGTTTATTTCTTACATTATTTAAAAAATGATTTTTATATAAAAATATATTTTATATAATCTTATTAAGGAATTCATGCGGATAAATAATATGATTGTTTAAAATGTTTTAATCAATATAAAAAACTTTTTAATAAAATATTATTTTTTTAATTTGATTAAAAAATAATTAACTAAATATATGATAAAATTAATAAAATAAAATATAAATTTAATAATGATAATATATTTTCTTAATTTAAAATTTAATTCTTATTAAAAATATCTAATACATTAATTAAATTCATTTAAATATTAACTATTACTTATTAACGTAACTATTACTTATTAACGATTTTACCTCTCAGGATATAAAACAAATATCTATTCATAATCTTATTAAAAAATAACTATTCCATTAAATAATAAAATATACATATATTCTAGGAGCAAGATATTTTCAATAAAAAAACTAATGATAAATTAATTCGAGTTTTTATGAAATAAATTTAAGGATTCATAAAATATGAAACTATTAAAATTTGGTGGAACCTCACTAGCTAACGCAAAAAAGTTTTTATGTGTAGCTGATATTATAGAAAAAAATCAAATAAATGAACAAATTGCAATAGTTCTTTCAGCTCCTGCTAAAGTAACTAATTATCTAGTAAAAATTTCTGAAAATAATACTAATACTAAACAACTATTAGAATATGCTAATCTTTCAAAAAATATATTTATTGAAATTATAAAAAATATAAAAAAAATAATATCTTATTTTAACTATGAAAAAACAAAAAAAACAATTATAAAAGAGTTTAACGAATTAAAAAAAATTATAGATAATATTATATCATTAAAAAAATGTCCTGAAAGTACTAAAGCTATAATAATTTCTCGAGGAGAAATACTGTCTATTTGTATTATGAAAAATATATTACAATCCCTAAATCATCAAGTTACTATTATTAATCCTGTAAAAAACCTTGTATCTATAGGAAGTTACTTGAATTCAATAGTTAATATTAATGAATCTAAGAAAAATATAAAAAAAATAAATATAAATAATAACGATATTATTTTAATGCCAGGTTTTATTGCAGGTAACAAAAAAAATGAAGTAGTAGTATTAGGGCGTAATGGATCAGATTATTCTGCTGCAATATTAGCTGTTTGTTTAAAAGCAAGAATATGTGAAATATGGACAGATGTTGATGGAGTATTTACTTCGGATCCAAAGAAAATATTTAATACTTCCTTATTAAAATCTATATCATATGAAGAAGCAAGAGAACTATCTTATTTTGGAGCTAAAGTATTACACCCAAGAACTATTGAACCACTTGAAAATTTTAATATCCCATGCGTTATTAAAAATACTTCTAATATAAAATCTAAGGGTACATTAATTTGTAAAACAAAAAATTTAAATAAAACATCTTTAAAAGGTGTAACTAATTTAGATAATGTTACTATGTATACAATATCTGGTTCTATATTAAAAAAAACAAATAATATATTTATTCGAATAAATAAAATACTTACAGAAAAAAGCATTAATATTATCTTAATAACTCAATCTTCTTCAAAAAATAATTTTAGTTTTTGTACTTTTAAAAAAGATCAAGAAAAAATTCTATCTTTATTCAAACAAGAATTTAAATTAGAATTAGAAAACAAATTATTAGATAATATGAATATTAATAATAATATATCTATTTTATCTGTTATTGGTTTGAATATTTATAAAAAAAACAATATTATATCAAAAATTTTTTCTGCTTTAAATCATCCTAATATTAATATATTTTCAATTGCGCAAGGTTCTTCAAAACATTCCATATCAATAGTAATTGATAAAAAAAACATATTTAAAAATCTTCAAAATGTTCATAATATATTATTTTATAACAAAAAAATTATAAATGTTTTTTTAATTGGAGCAGGTGGAGTAGGAAAAGCTTTAATAAAACAAATATTAAAACAAAAAAAATTTTTACATAATAAAAATATAGAAATTAAAATTAATGCTATTGCTAACTCCAAAAAAATATTATTTTCAGATAACTTTATTGATCTAAAAAATTGGGAAAAAAACCTACAAGAATCAACAAATAAATTTAATCTTGAAATATTAAATCAATTATTAAAAAATAACAATTTTTTAAATTCTGTTTTAATTGATTGCACCGCAGACGAAAATTTATCAAAACAATATACTAATTTTCTTTCACTAGGATTAAATGTAGTTACATCCAATAAAAAAGCAAATACTAATTCATTAGAATATTATAATAATATTAGACGAACTATGTTAAAAACTAATAAAAAATTTTTATATGAAACTAATGTTGGAGCAGGATTACCTGTTATACAAACATTACAAAATCTATTTAATACAGGTGATAATCTAATTTGTTTTCAAGGTATTCTATCTGGTTCTTTATCTTTTATTTTTGGTAGATTAGAAGAAGGTATTTTATTATCAAAAGCTATTGAAGAAGCTAAACAACTAGGATTTACTGAGCCTAATCCATATGATGATTTATCAGGAATAGATGTTGCAAGAAAATTATTAATTCTAGCTCGTGAAATCGGATATTCAATAGAATTAAAAGATATTCAAATTGAACCAATATTACCTGACTTTTTTAAGAAATATCAAGATACTAAAGAACTTTTAAATAAAATAAAAAAAATAGACTGTAAATTTAATCAAATAGTAAAAAAAGCAAAAAGTTTAGGCAACGTATTACGATTTGTTGGAACAATAGAAAAAAAAGGAAAATGTTCAGTAAAAATCAAACAAATTCATAAGAAACATCCATTATATAAAGTAAAAAATGGCGAAAATGCACTGACATTCTATACAAATTATTATCAACCAATTCCTCTTGTATTAAGAGGATATGGTGCTGGTAACAATGTTACTGCCTCTGGAGTATTTTCAGACCTACTACGTATAATATTATAAACGTCAGTGTGGAGTACGGCAATGATTAAAATTTATGCACCAGCTTCCATTGGTAATATTGGAGTTGGATTTGATATTCTAGGTGCAGCCATAAAACCTATAAATGGTTACTTCTTAGGTGATCTTATTACAATTAAACTATCTCAAAATTTCCAACTAAATAATAGAGGAATTTTTTCTAATCAATTACCAATAAATAATCAACATAATATTGTTTGGAAATGTTGGTCTAAATTTTGTAAAAAAATAAAAAAAAATATTCCTGTTTCTATAATTTTAGAAAAAAATTTACCTATTGGTTCAGGATTAGGATCTAGTGCTTGTTCTATAGTTGCAACTCTAGTTGCAATTAATGAAATATTTAATACTCCATTAAATTCAAAAGAACTGCTATTACTTATGGGTGAAGTAGAAGGAGAAATATCAGGAGGAATTCATTATGATAATGTAGCTCCATCATATCTTGGAGGGATTCAATTAATCTTGGAAGATTATAATATCATTAGCCAAAAAATTCCACATTTTAAAAATTGGTTTTGGATAATAGCATGGCCGGGAATAAAATTATCTACTGCAGAAGCAAGAAAAATTTTACCTAATAATTACACAAGAGATATTTGTATTAAAAATAGCCGTTATTTAGCAAGTTTTATTCATGCATCATATACTAATCAATCTAATTTAGCAGCAAAATATATGCAAGAATTTATAGCAGAACCATATCGAAGTAAATTATTACCTAATTTTTTAAAAAATAAAGAAAAAATTAAAAAATTAGGAGCAATAAGTTGCGGAATATCTGGATCAGGGCCTACTATCTTTGCTATTTCAGAAAATATTAAAATTGCTCAAAAAATATCTTTATGGTTAACAAAAAACTATCTACAAAACGACACAGGATTTGTTCATATTTGTTATATAGATACGAAAGGTGCTAGAAAAATAGGATAAAAAATGAAACTTTATAATTTAAAAAATCATTGTGAACAAGTGAACTTTGAAACTGCTATAAAACTTGGTTTAGGAGAGCAACAAGGTTTATTTTTTCCAGTAAAAATACCAGTTATAACACCTTTTGAATTATCAAAAATATTAGAAATGGATTTTATTACAAGAAGTACTGAAATACTTGATAAATTTATTAATGGTGAAATATCTAAAAAAATACTATATGAGCATGTAAAAAAAGCATTTTCATTTCAAAAACCATTAAAAGTTAAAATAAAAAAAAATATAAGTTGCTTTGAGTTATTTCATGGTCCAACATTAGCATTTAAAGATTTTGGTGCTCGTTTTATGGCTCAAATGATATTTTCTTTAAATAAAAAAAATGAATCTTGTACTATTTTAACTGCAACATCAGGAGATACTGGTGCAGCAGTTGCACATGCATTTTATAAAATGAAAAATATTCGAGTAATTATTCTATACCCTAAAGGAAAAATTAGCTTATTACAAGAACAACTATTTTGTACTTTAGGAGAAAATATTACAACTATATCAATTAATGGTAGTTTTGATGATTGCCAAAATTTAGTTAAAACAGCTTTCAACGATAAAAAATTAAAAAAATTTATTGGCTTAAATTCAGCAAATTCTATTAATATTAGTCGTTTATTAGCACAAATATGTTACTATTTTGAAGCTTTTTCATTAATTTCAAAAGATCAAAGAAAGAATTTAGTTATTTCTGTTCCATGCGGGAATTTTGGAAATTTAACTGCTGGATTATTAGCTAAATCTTTAGGTCTTCCAATTAAATCTTTCATAGCATGTACAAACTCTAATGATACTGTCCCAAGATTTTTAAAAACTAAAAAATGGGAACCAAAAAAAACTATCTCAACTATCTCTAATGCTATGGATATTAGTCAACCAAATAACTGGCCTAGAATTGAAGAAATATTTAATAGAAATAATTGGAATTTAAAAAATTTAAGATTTGGAAGTGTATCAGATATAACTACAAAAAAAACAATTAAAGAACTTTTTAAACTAGGATATGTATCTGAACCACATGCTGCAATTGCATATCGATTATTAAATGATCAATTAAAACAAGATGAATATGGTTTATTTCTAGGAACTGCGCATCCATCAAAATTTAAAGATACTGTTGAAGAAATTTTAAATAATAATATTAAATTACCAGATGAGATTAATAACCGAATTAATTTACCATTATTATCTCATAATATTGATCCAAATTTTAATATACTTAAAAAATTTTTATTAAATTAATAAAAAAATTAGAGAGGATAATTATTCTCCTCCTCTCTAAGTAAAAATTAAATTATTTTTAAATATTAAATAAAAAATTAACAATATCACCATCTTTCATTTTATAATCTTTTCCTTCTATTTTACATTTTCCCATCTCTTTTAATTTAATTTCACTTTTATATTTAATAAAATCTGAATATTTAATAATTTGAGCACGAATAAAACCTTTACTAAAATCACTATGTATTTTATGAGCAGCTTGAATACTTGTACTACCCTCAGGTATTGACCAAGCATGAATTTCTTTAACACCAACTGTAAAAAATGTTATTAAATTAAGTATTTTATAACCAAATTCAATAACTTTATTCAAACCTAAATATTTTATATTAAAAGCTTTCATAAAATCTTTTTGTTCTTCTATATTCATTTTAATTAAATCTAATTCTAAATTAGAAAAAATTGGAATAACCATTGAATTTTCTTTCTTTGCAACTTCATATAACTGATTTAAAAAAATTAAAGATTCTTTATTTTCATTGATATTTGCAACATATATAGTTGGTTTTAAAGTTAAAAAACGAAACTCATGAATCAGTTGTTTTTCAAAGGTATTTAAATTTAATGTTTTTAACATTAAAAATTTTTTTAAATGATTTAGACATTTTTTTAAAATAATTAACTTTTTATCTATTTGTTTTACATTGTTTTTAAAATTTTTTTCTAACCTTGTTATAGATTTTTGACATATATCAAAATCAGATAATATAAGTTCAGAATTGATAATTTCTACATCGTTTTTTGGATTAATTTCATTATAAATATGAATGATATTATTATCTTTAAAACAACGAACTACATGTATAATAGCTTGTGTATCTTTAATATTAGTTAAAAATTGATTACCTAATCCATCGCCTTTAGATGCATTTTTTACTAAACCAGCAATATCTACAAATTCTATATATGCATGTACTATTTTTTTAGGAAAAATAATTTTAGCAAGCTCTTCAATTCTAAAATCAGGCACTAAAACAATTCCAACATTAGGTTTAATAGTACAAAATGGAAAATTGGCAACTGTAGCATTTTTTTTTGTAAGTGCATTAAATAAAGTAGATTTTCCAACATTTGGAAGCCCTATAATACCGCATTTAAAACTCATATGTATATAACCTTAAAAAATAGACATTAATATTTTATATTAAAAAACATATTTAATTAAAAATTAGTATTTAATAATATATGAGTTTTTTTTATAGCATGTTGAATAGATATTTTAATTAAATTTTTTTCTTCAGATATAGGTGATGAAAGCACAAAAGATGATATTTCATTTTTATTTTTAGGTCGACCAATACCAATTCTAAATCTATAAAAATTAATTTTTTTATTAAAATTATTTATAATACTTTTTAATCCATTATGACCACCATGTCCATAACTATATTTTAATTTTGATTTTCCAACTTCTAAGTCTAAATCATCATGTACTACTAATATTTCATTTAAATAAATCCGATAAAAAGAAGCTACTTTATAAATTACTTCACCATTAATATTCATAAAAATATTAGGTACAAATAATCTAATTTTATTTGAATTAATATTAATAAATGTAATAAAACCAAAAAATTTTTTTTCTTCTTTTAAGTATGCAGAAAAATATTTTGCTAAAGAATAAATATACCAAGAACCAACATTATGACGTGTTTTATGATACTTATTTTTAGGATTAGATAATCCAACAATCATTTTAATAGCAGTCAAAAAAATAATCCTTTAGTAATTCTTTAATTTTTTAAAAACATATAATAATGTATATTATATGTTTTTAAAATAAAATTTAAATAATTTAATTAAAAAATAAAATTATATATAAAAACTATTTTTGTAAACGATTATCTATTTCATCCCAATTTACTACATTCCAAAATGCTTTAATATAATCTAATTTTCTATTTTGATATTTTAAATAATAAGCATGCTCCCAAATATCTAAACCTAAAATTGGTTCACCATAAGTGTTTGATATTATTTTTCCCATTAATGGATTATCTTGATTTGCAGTAGAAACAACATTAAGTATACCATTTTGATTTACTAACCATACCCAACCTGAACCAAAATGATTCATAGCTATTTCTTCAAATATATTTTTAAAACCTTCAAAACTACCAAAATGTTTATCTAATTCTGATTTTATACTATTATTTAATATAGTGCCAATTTTTAAAGAATTCCAAAAAAGACTATGATTTATATGACCTCCTGCATTATTACGTAAAGCAGTTTTCTTTTCTAAACTTATTTCATTAAATATAGACATTAGCTCTTCAATTGTCAGAGATGAAAAAGCAGTATTTTTTAAAATAATATTAGTATTATTAATATAATTTTGATGATGTTTTGTATGATGAATTTTCATTGTTTGTTCATCAAAATAAGGTTCTAAAGCATCATATGAGTAAGGTAAAACAGGTAATAAATAACTCATTTTATTTTCCTATTAATTAAAAAAAATTAAATATAAAATAATATATATAAATTAAATTAAAAATTTCGTATTAAATATTCAAGTAAATTATAGTACACTTACTAAATAATAAACAAGAATCATAATAAATTATAAAATAAAAATAATTTTTTTATTACCACTTTTAAAATTATTATTTAAATAATAAAATTAAAAAATAAATTTAAATAAATTTTCTATAAAATTAATATCATAGATTCTAAAAAATGAGATGTAAATGTCTATCACGCAAAAATTTAATTTATTAAATAGCAGATTTCGTAGCTTTTATCCTGTAGTTATCGACATAGAAACAGCTGGTTTTAATCCTAAAACTGATGCAGTGTTAGAAATTGCTTTAATTACATTAAAAATGGATAAATTAGGATGGTTGCATAAAGAAAACACATTTCATTTTCATATCGAACCGTTTAAAGGTTCCACTATTAATTCTGATGCAATTGCTTTTAATAAAATAGATCCATTTAATCCATTACGTGGTGCTATTAGCGAAAAATTAGCAATTAAATCAATATTAGAAACAGTAGAAAATGGAATTAAAATTGAAGGTTGTAGTAAAGGTATTATAGTTGCTCACAATGCTAGCTTTGATCATAATTTTTTAATGGCTGCAATACAGAGAGTACAAACAAAACAAAATCCATTTCATCCATTTGTTACATTTGATACAGCAGCTCTAAGTGGGTTAGTTGTAGGAGAAACAGTTCTTGCAAAAGCATGTAAAGCTATTGGATTAACATTTGATAATAATCAAGCACATTCTGCGCTTTATGATAGCTTGCAAACTGCAAACCTTTTTTGTGAACTAGTAAACCGTTGGAAACGCTTAGGTGGATGGCCAATAAACCTTAAAGAAAATAAAAATATTTCTACATATTAAAATATATTACTTTTTAAAAAAAATCATTATTTTTTTAAATAAAAAGATATGACATTAATTTAAAATATATTTATTATAAATGTCATATCTTTTTTAAAAAAAATTAATTATCTTTCTTATATTTTTGAACTGTTTTAGATATTAATGTTTGTAATTCTCCATTATTTAACATTTCTAATATAATACTACAACCTCCTATTAATTTACCATCTACCCATAATTGTGGAAAAGTAGGCCAATTTGAATATTTAGGTAGTTCTTTTCTAATATCTGTATTTTCTAAAACATCTACATATGCAAATTTTTCACCACATGCAGATAATGCTTGAACTGCCTGAGCAGAAAATCCACAACTTGGAGAGCTCGGTGTTCCTTTCATATAAATCAAAATAATATTATCTTTAATTTGACGTTCTAATTTTTTAATTATATTCATAAATATTTCCAACTTTAAAAAATTGATCTTTTTTACTATAAACTATTTTAAAATATTTTATAGACAATTTTATTTTTTTTTGTAATACTAATTAATAAATTATTTTTTCTAATGATATATTATTACGGGGCTGTTTTGGATTCGACAAGATTATCAAAAAAATAAAGTGCATGCCGAGGAACGGTTTGCCTCGATAAAAGCCGTAAAAAAATAGATACAAATAACAAACAAAACTACGCATTAGCAGCTTAAAATACTGTATAATGCCCTTTAATCTCAAAATTACCTCTTTTATTAATGAGATGTTATTAAAGGTTATTTAAAAAGAGAAAACGTATCAACTAAGCTTGACAGTTGAGCGAAAAAATTTTCAAGCTATATTCCTAAAATGATTTTTTCCAAATTAGGAAATGAATTTTTTTGAAAAAATAAGCATGTAGTATCTTTATTTATAGAAATTTTGGACGCGGGTTCAAATCCCGCCAGCTCCAAAAATTTTTAAAATTAAAAATTTTCTAATTCCCTTATATTAAAATCAATAACTTTATCATTATTAAAAAAAATATTTAATATTTCTTTTTTACATCTACTAATTTTACATTTTTTATAAAAAATATAATGATACGAATCACTAAAAGTATCAGAAATAATTGGATAACCAAAAATATAAATTATTTGTTCTCTTGTCATACCTTTGTATTTTTTTTTAAAATTCTTTAAATTCATATAAAATTCATTCATATCATCTGAATAATATTCTTCAGAAGAATAGTTTTGACCTTTTAGAAAAGAACAACTAGTACATAAAAAAGTTATTAATAATAATATAAAAATTCGTATACTCATTAATTACTTCCTATTATAAAATATTTTTAAATTATTTAAAAAAATTTTTTAGACCAATTTAATTTTGAAGTTAAAGTTTGAAAATAATTATAACTTTTAGGATGGATAAGATTTAAATAATAGTTGCTTTTACGAATTAAAACATATTGATTTTTATTAACAGGCAAAACAATTTGACTATCACAACTAATTTTTAAATTTTTTTCTAAATGAGAAAATTTTAAACAAATCAGACTATCACTTCTAATTACTAAAGGTCTAGCTGAAAGAGTATGAGGAAACATAGGTATTAATAATATTGCTTCTAAAGATGTAGATATAATTGGACCTCCTGCAGATAATGAATAACCTGTTGATCCAGTTGGAGTTGAAATAATTAAACCATCAGAACGTTGTGAAAATGCAAATTTTTTATCAATATAAACCTGAAATTCTATCATATGAGCAACATTTTTAGGATGCAAGACCACTTCATTAATAGCAATGCTCGATTTGTAAAGTTTTTTTTTATGATAAATTTTAGTATCTAATAAAAATCGTCGTTCTATTATATAATCACCAGACAAAACTTCTAATAATTTTTTAAAACGATTATCAGGATTAAGATCTGTTAAAAACCCTAAATTACCTTGATTAATACCAATAATATTAATATTAAAATATGATAAAACACGTGCTGCAGATAATAAATTTCCATCTCCACCAATTACGATAGCTAAATCACAAAGTTTACCAATTTCTAATAAAGTCGCTGTATTTGGTTGTATTAATTTTAATTTTTTAGAAATATTATATTCAATAAAAACTTTATAACCTCTTTTAATTAACCATTTATAAAGCGTCTCATGTGTTAAAAATGCATTAGAATGACGAGGATAACCAACAATACCAATACAATTAAAATATTGTTTCATTCTATTTAAATCCCTAATTAAAATATATATTTATCCATATATGAATCAACTTGAAAGTTATAAAAAAAGAATTTATATTTAACTAGTTAATAATATTTAAAAAGGTGACATTATGGATACTGAAAAAAAACAAACAAAAGAAAAAAATACTAAAACGCAACATAAAAAAAATAAAAATGATATAATTCAAGAAGATACACAACCTAAAAAAATAAATATAAATCAATTAAAAACAGATTTATCGAATAATAAAAAAAAAATAAATGACATAAAATTAAGACATTTAGCAAATATAGAAAATATTAAAAAAAATACAGAAATTGAAATAAAAAATATAAAAAATATAAAAAAAGAACAATTTTTTAGAGAAATTATACCTGTTATAGATATTTTAGAAGAAATATTGTCTTATTCTAAAGAAAAAAAAATGGAACATGATACCTTAATACAAGGAATACAGTTAACACTGAAATCTTTGCTTAAAATAACAAATAAATTTGGATTAAAAATAGAAGATAAAAAAAATGAAATATTTAATCCAAAAATTCATCATGTTATATTAACTGAAAATTCAAATAAAACAAAACCTAATCATGTTGTTTCAGTAAAACAAAAGGGATTTATCTTTAAAAATATTATACTTAGAAAAGCTTCTATTATACTTTCTAAAACTTAAAATATTTTTTAATTTCAATTAAAAACGTTATTAATATTTTAATAAATAAAAATAGAAAAAATATTAAAAAATTTTTTCTATTTTTTAAATAAATTATTTTTTTAAAATTAAATGTCAAACCAATTAATTTCTTTTTTTTTACATTTCACTAATATTTTATTAGTTTTAGAAAAATGTTTGCATCCTAAAAAACCTCGATGCGCTGAAAATGGAGAAGGATGTGGTGCTGTTAAAATATAATGCTTATTAATATCAATTAAATTAATTTTTTTTTGTGCGTTTTTTCCCCAAAGTAAAAATATAATAGATTTTTTATATTTACTAATATAAAAAATAACTTTATTAGTAAACGTTTCCCACCCTATATGATTATGGGATTTTGGTTTTCCTGATTCAACAGTTAAAATAGTATTTAATAAAAAAACACCTTGATAAGCCCAATTTTCAAGACAACCATGAGGAAATATATAATTTTTTTTAAAATCATTATTTAATTCTTTATATATATTTTTTAAAGAAGATGGTATAGTTTTTTTTTTAAGTACCGAAAATGCTAAACCATGTGCTTGATTTTTTGAAAAATAAGGATCTTGTCCTATAATAACTACTTTTATTTTCTCAAATGGAGTCAGAAAAAAAGCATGAAATACATCTTTTGAAGATGGATATATTATTTTTTTTAAACGTTCTTTTTTAATATAATTAATAATATCCAAAAAATATTTTTTTTTTTTCTTGAGATAAAAGTTTTTTCCAAGTTAAACTATTTTTCATAATAAATTCTCTCTAAAATTAAAAAAATATAATTAATATTTAATAAAATAAAAGGAAAAAAATATGATATTAGTAACAAAAAAAGCACCAAATTTTCAAGCTCCAGCAGTTTTAGATAATGGAAAAATTACAAATATTTTTGATCTAAAAAAATATTCTGAAGGTCAAGCAATTGTTTTATTTTTTTGGCCAATGGACTTTACTTTTGTATGCCCCTCTGAAATTATAGAATTTAATAAATCTTATGAAGAATTTAAAAAAAGAAATGTAAAAATTGTAGGTGTATCTATTGATAGCGTGTTTGTACATCAAGCATGGCAAAAAACACTCCCTAAAAATGGAGGAATTGGAAAAATTAAATTTCCTATGATTTCTGATATAAAACATGAAATTCAAAAATCCTACGGTATTGAGCATCCAGAATTAAATGTAGCACTAAGAGCCTCATTTTTAATTGATAAAAATTGGATTGTTCGCCACCAAACAATTAATGATCTTCCATTCGGACGTAATATTAATGAAATAATACGTATGATAGATGCTATAGAATTTCATAATAAATATGGAGAAGTTTGTCCAGCTAATTGGAAACCAGGAAAAGACGGTATACAAACTTCTGTAGAAGGAGTTTCTTCATATTTAAATAAACACTACTCATAATATTACTTAAAAAATTATTTTAAAGTCAGCAAATATATGCTGGCTTTATTTGAATTAAAAATTTTAATGAAAAAAATTATTATATTTTTTAAAAATTATTAAATAAAATTATCATCGTTAATATCACTTATGTCATTAATATCATTAGTATTTTCATATTCATCAAAATTAGATAAATTTTCAGAATCTACAAAGTCATTTTGATCATTATAGTCTACCAAACTATTATCATTATAATCATAAGATCCATCATGATCTAAATTAGATATTACATGTTCATTATTAATAGTATCAAATATTTCTTCTTCCGGTTTACTATGGTTAAAAATATTCATTAACATATTACCTAAAATCATCCCTCCTGCTACACCAGTTGCAGTTTGTAATGCATTTTTAAGAAAACCACTGCTACTATTATTTGTTATAGGACCTATAGTTGAAGTAGAAGTTGGCATATGATTGCATGATCTTGGAATATTTGAATTTTTTTCCCAAATACTATTAGATTTTTCTAAAGAATTAGGTTCCTTTTTAAAAAAACTAGATAAAAAACTTGGCTTTTTATTTTTAATATCAATCGTAGATAATTTATTTTCTAATTCTTCGATTTTTAAACTTAATTTTTTAATTGCAGTTTCTTGAATTAATATTGTTTGAACCATGTAATAAGAAGAGTATGGCTGCTTTTTTACTAAATCTTGAATCAAATTATTTGCACCATCATCACGATCTGAAGAATTTAATTCAGCATTTTTTAAACGATAAAATAAATTTTCTATTAATTTTTTTTCTTCATCTTTCATAAAAAAATCTCATATTTAATTAATTAAAATTGAAAAAATATTATTTTTAATATTCAACATTTTAAGAATTATTTTTGACTAACTATTATTTTAATACTTTCATTTAAAATAAACAATATAAAAAATTTTTAAATTTATAATCTATTTCTTTACGTTCATCTGAGTTATCAATTATGTTATAATTTTTACTTAATTTTATTAGTTTAAAAGAGATAATAGTTATATGAAAGAACTTGCACGAAAGATAAGACAAGTGAATATTGAAGAAGAATTAAAAAGTTCTTATTTAGATTATGCTATGTCTGTCATAATAGGTCGAGCTTTACCTGATGTTAGAGATGGTTTAAAACCAGTTCATCGAAGAATATTATTTGCAATGTATATATTAAATAATGATTGGAATAAACCATATAAAAAATCTGCTAGAATAGTAGGAGATGTAATTGGTAAATATCATCCACATGGTGATTCAGCTGTATATGATTCAATAGTACGTATGGCACAAAATTTTTCATTAAGATATATGTTAATAGATGGTCAAGGAAATTTTGGTTCAATAGATGGGGATGCTGCAGCAGCAATGAGATATACAGAAATTCGTATGTCTAAAATTGCACATGAATTATTAACAGATTTAGAAAAAAATACTGTAGAATTTTTACCTAACTACGATAGAACTGAATATATTCCAGAAATATTACCATCAAAAATACCAAATTTATTAATTAATGGTTCATCTGGTATAGCTGTTGGAATGGCAACAAATATTCCCCCACATAATTTATATGAAGTAATTAATGGATGTTTAGCATATATAGAAAATAATAATATTACAATCGAAGAATTAATTAAATATATTCCAGGTCCAGATTTTCCTACTTATGGAATTATTAATGGAAAATCAGGTATTGAAGAAGCATATCGAACTGGAAAAGGAAAAATTTACATTCGAGCTCGAAATAAAATTGAAAAAAATAAAAAAAATAATAAAGAAAGTATTATTTTTTATGAAATTCCTTATCAAGTTAATAAATCACGTTTAATAGAAAAAATAGCAGAACTGGTAAAAGAAAAAAGAATTGAAGGAATTTCAGCCTTACGTGATGAATCTGATAAAGATGGTATGAGAATTGTAATCGAAATAAAAAAAGAAGCTTTATCAGAAATTATTTTAAATCAATTATATTCTCTTACACAATTACAAGTTTCTTTTGGAATTAATATGGTTGCATTATGTCAGGGACAACCAAAAACTTTATCTTTAAAAGAAATAATAAAATTTTTTATATTACACAGAAAAGAAGTTGTTACACGTCGTAGTATTTTTGACTTAAAAAAATCACTTAAAAGAAGTCATATTTTAGAAGGATTAAATGTTGCTTTAATAAATTTAAATACAATTATTAATTTAATAAAAAATTCAAAAAATTCAATAGAAGCAAAAAAACTTATAATAGAAAAAAAATGGATTTATGATAATGAAAAATATCATATTCAGAACACTTCAAAAATAAAAAAATCAAATAAAAAAATTAATTACTACTATTTTACTGAAAAACAAGTACAAGCTATTTTAGATTTACGTTTGCAACGATTAACAAATTTAGAACAAAACAAAATTACTTTAGAATATAATAATTTAATAAAAAAAATTAACGAACTAGAAGAAATACTAAAAAATCCACATCGTATGTTATCAGTAATTAAAAAAGAATTAATATCTATACAGTGTAATTTTCATGATAAAAGAAAAACAGAAATTACTGAAAATCATAATAATATTAGTATCGAAGATTTAATAAACCAAGAAGATGTAGTAGTTACACTCTCTCATTCTGGATATGTAAAATATCAACCTATTTCAGATTATAATGCGCAAAAAAGAGGAGGAAAGGGTAAATCTGCAGCTAAAATTAAAGAAGCAGATTTTATACAAAACTTAGTAATAGCTAATACACATGATATGATTTTATGTTTTTCAAGTCGAGGTATTTTATATTGGATGAAAGTATATCAATTACCAGAGTCAAGCCGACATGCCAAAGGTAAACCTATAGTTAATTTACTACCATTAAATCATAAAGAAAGAATTACAGCTATTTTACCTGTAAATAAATATAAAGATAATCTTTATATTTTTATGGCAACTGAACAAGGTATAGTTAAAAAAACTTCTTTAAAAAAATTTCAAAAACCTAGATCTGCTGGAATTATAGCTATTAATTTAAGAGCTAATGATCAATTAATTGGAGTAGCATTAACTAATGGAAATAATAATATTATGTTATTTACACAAAATGGAAAAGTAGTTCAATTTTCAGAAAATAGTGTTAGAACGATGGGAAGAACTGCATCTGGTGTCAAAGGTATTAAAATTATAAAAAATGATAAAGTAGTTTCATTAATTGTTCCTCATCAAAAAGAAACTATTTTAATAGCAACTAATAATGGATATGGTAAGCGAACAAAAATTTCTGATTTTCCAATTAAATCACGTGCGACAAAAGGGGTAATTTCTATTAAAATAACAAAAAAAAATGGAAAAATTATTGGGGCAATACAAGTTGTAGAAAAAGATCAAATTATGATGATCACCAATGCAGGAACATTAGTTAGAATTAGAGTTTCAGAAATAGGAGTTTTAAAAAGAAACACACAAGGCGTAATTTTAATACGAACATCAAAAAACGAAAAAGTTGTTGCTTTACAAAGAATTGTTAAACCTATTATAAATAATATCTAATAAAAATATATTAATAATTAAATACAAAATAAAATTAAAAACATATATTTATAACATAAGTTGAATAAATATGAAAAATAATCTATTTGTAATTAAACGTAATGGAAGGAAAGAACAAATTAATTTAGATAAAATTCATAAAGTTTTAAACTGGGCTTCTAATGGACTAGAAGATATTTCTGTTTCTCAAGTAGAATTAAAATCAAGAATTCAATTCTATAATAATATAACAACTATTAATATACATGAAACAATCATAAAAGCAGCAGCAGATTTGATTTCTGAAGATACACCTGATTATCAATATATGGCTGCTAGACTTTCTATTTTTCATCTTAGAAAAAAAGCATATGGTCAATTCGAACCTCCTAAATTATATAAACATGTAAAGAAATTAGTTCAACTAGGAAAATACGATAAAAATTTATTAAAAGATTATTCCCATGAAGAATATACAATAATGAATTCTTTTATTGATCATCATCGTGATATGAATTTTTCTTATGCTGCCGTAAAACAATTAGAAGGAAAATATTTACTACAAAACCGAATTACTGGAAAAATTTATGAAAGCGCTCAATTTTTATATGTTTTAATATCTGCATGCTTGTTTTCTAAATATCCTAAAACAATTCGAATGAATTATATACAACGTTTTTATGACGCAATTTCTACTTTTAAAATCTCATTACCTACTCCAATTATGTCTGGTGTAAGAACACCAACTCGTCAATTTAGCTCTTGTGTGTTAATTGAGTGCGCAGATAATCTAAATTCTATTAATGCAACTACTAGTTGTATTGTAAAATACGTTTCACAACGAGCAGGAATTGGAATTAATGCTGGTCAAATTAGAGCTTTAGGAAGCCCTATTCGAAATGGAGAAGCATTTCATACAGGATGTATTCCTTTCTATAAACATTTTCAAAGTGCAGTTAAATCTTGTTCACAAGGAGGTGTTAGAGGAGGTGCTGCAACAATATTTTATCCAATATGGCATTTTGAAATTGAAAATTTATTAATTTTAAAAAATAATCGGGGTATTGAAGAAAATAGAGTACGTCATCTCGATTACGCTGTTCAAATTAATAAATTAATGTATAAAAGAATGCTATCAGGTCAAAATATTACATTATTTAGCCCTCATGATGTCCCAGAATTATATATAGTATTTTTTTCTGATCAAAAAAAATTTAAAGAAATGTATATTCAATATGAAAAAAATAAAAATATAAGAAAAAAAACTATTAAAGCAATTGATTTATTTTCTCTAATTATGCGTGAAAGAACTTCTACAGGACGTATTTATATACAAAACGTAGATCATTGCAATTCACATAGTCCTTTTAACCCAAAAGTAGCACCAATAAAACAATCCAATTTATGTTTAGAAATTACCTTACCTACAAAACCACTCAATGATATTTATGACACAAATGGAGAAATAGCTCTTTGTACATTATCAGCTTTAAATTTAGGAAAAATAAAAAATTTAAAAGAACTTAAAGAATTGTCAAGACTATCAGTACGTGCATTAGATGAAATATTAGAATATCAAAGCTACCCTATTAAATGCGCAAAAAAATCTTCTATTTCAAGACGTTCTTTAGGTATAGGTGTAATTAATTTTGCATATTATTTAGCTAAAAATAAAGTTCGTTATTCAGATGGAAGCGCTAAAAATTTAACACATAAAACTTTTGAAGCAATTCAATATTATTTATTAAAAGCATCTTGTGAATTAGCGAAAGAAAAAGGTGCATGTATATTATTTAATCAAACTAATTATTATTTAGGTAAATTACCAATTGATACATATAAAAAAGATATAGATATAATATGTCATGAACCTTTGCATTTAAATTGGAAGTTACTACGAAAAAAAATTAAAAAATATGGATTAAGAAATTCTACTTTATCAGCTTTGATGCCATCGGAAACTTCTTCTCAAATTTCAAATGCTACTAATGGAATTGAACCACCAAGAGGGTTTATTAGTATTAAAGCATCAAAAGATGGTATGTTGAAACAAGTTGTACCTGAATATAAAAAATTAAAATCTCAATATGAATTACTCTGGGATATACCAAATAATACTGGATATTTAGAACTCACAGCTATTATGCAAAAATTTATCGATCAATCTATTTCGGTTAATACTAACTATGATCCAAAACGATTTTTAAATGAAAAAATACCAATGAAACAACTATTATACGATTTACTTTTATCATATAAATTAGGAATAAAAACTTTATATTACCAAAATACTAGAGATGGTGCTGAAGAAAGTTATAATTTTGATGTATTAGAAAGAAATAAAGAAGATAATTGTACAAGTGGTTCTTGTATTATATAATAAAACATAAAAAAAATTTATTTTTTAGGTATAAAAAAGTGTCCTATACAACATTTTCAAAAAAAAAGAATAATCAACTTATAGAACCTATGTTTTTCGGACAATCTGTTAATATAGCCCGATATGATCAACAAAAATATAATATTTTTGAAAAATTAATTGAAAAACAACTTTCTTTTTTTTGGAGACCAGAAGAAATAGATTTATCACAAGATAGAATAGATTTTCAAAATCTTCCATCTCATGAGAAACATATTTTTATTAGTAATTTAAAATATCAAACATTACTTGATTCAATTCAAGGAAGAAGCCCAAATATTGCATTTCTTCCTATTATATCTATTCCTGAATTAGAAACATGGATTGAAACATGGTCATTTTCAGAAACAATTCATTCTAGATCTTATACACATATAATTAGAAATATTATTAATAATCCATCTATTATTTTTGATGATATTATTAATAATAAAAATATCAACGATAGAGCTCAAGATATTTCTATTTATTATGATAAACTAATTAAAATGACAAGCTATTGGCATTTATTAGGCGAAGGCAATCATACTATTAATAAAAAAACAATTTATATTAATTTAAACATATTAAAAAAAAATTTATATCTTTGTCTAATCAGTGTTAATGTTTTAGAAGCTATTAGATTTTATGTTAGTTTTGCTTGTTCATTTGCATTCGCAGAAAGAGAAATTATGGAAGGAAACGCAAAAATTATTAGATTAATCGCAAGAGACGAGGCATTGCATTTAACAGGAACACAACATATTTTATATTTTTTAAATAATAAAAAAAATAATGAAAATATGTATAATATTGCAAATGAATGTAAAGAAATAGCTACTCAAATTTTTATATCTGCTGCTGAACAAGAAAAAAAATGGGCAGAATATTTATTCCAAGATGGTTCTATGTTAGGATTAAATAAAGATATATTATGTCAATATATAGAATACATTACTAATATTAGAATGCACGCGATAGGTTTTAAAATGCCTTTTGAAAAAAAATCTAATCCTATTCCATGGATTGATTCTTGGTTAAATTCTGATTATATACAAAATGCACCACAAGAAACAGAAATTAGTTCTTATTTAGTAAATCAAATTGATTCTGAAATATCTAACCACGAATTTAAAAAATTTAAATTATAAATGAATAATTATATTATTGAAATAATAAATAAAAAAAAAATTATTTATAAAAAAAATATCTCATTATTATCTACATTAAAAAAAAATAATATATATATAGCAAGCCAATGTAAATCTGGATATTGTGGAACTTGTCGTATTAAAATATTAAAAGGTAATATAATTTATTTAATAAAACAGCCAATGGCTGCTTTATTTAAAATAAATGAAATATTACCATGTTGTTGTAAACCAATAAGTAATATAATTATTAAAATTTAAAATATATTATGATTGAATCGAAGTTAAAGAAATTGTATAAACAATATCTTTAATTGATGCTCCTCTTGATAAATCATTTACTGGTTTATTTAAACCTTGTAACATTGGTCCAATACAAATTAATTTTAAAGAATGTTGAACTGCTTTATAAGTAATATTTCCAGAATTTAAATCTGGAAAAATAAAAATATTTGCATCTCCTAAAATTGAAGAATTTGGTATTTTTATTTGAGCAACTCTTTTTGAAATAGCTGCATCATATTGAATCGGCCCTTCAATAATTAAATTGGACTGTTTTGATTTTACAATAGATGTTGCATGTTTTACCTTTTCAACTTGTTCACCATATCCAGAATTACCACTAGAATAAGATAACATTGCTATACGTGGTTCTATACCAAAAATTTTAGCTGAATGCGCAGATTGAATAGCAATTTCAGCTAACTCCTCGGCATTTGGATTAATATTAATTGCACAATCTCCGTAAATAAATACTTTTTTAGGGAAAAGCATAAAAAATACTGAAGAAACTAAAGAATAAATAGGACTGGTTTTAATAATTTGTAACGCTGGACGTATAGTATTAGCTGTTGTATTTATTGATCCAGACACTAAACCATCAACTTGATTAAATTTTAACATTAAAGTTGCTAAAATTATATTATCTTCCAGCTGTTTTCTTGCAAGAATCTCAGTCATCCCTTTATTTTGACGTAACTTTAATAATTTTAATATATAATCTTCTCGTATTAAAGAAGGATCTATTATTTCAATTTCTTTACTTAAATTTATTCCTTTATCCTGAGCTATTTGGTAAATTTTTTTTGCGTTTCCTAATAAAATACATTTTGCAATTCTTAAATTATTACAAATCTCAACAGCTTTTAATATACGCGGTTCATATGATTCAGGCAATATAATTCGCTTAAAATTTTTTTTTGATAATTTCTTTAAATGATAACAAAACTCTTGAGATGAATATTTTTTATTAAAATAAAATGTTTTTTGAGAATTAAAAGACAAGATTATATCCTTTAAAAAAATATATTTAATTGATTTATTAATGTAAATATTATTATTGATAATAATTAATATTGAAATTAAATTTTTCTAATCGATGTAAAGTTAATGATATATTATATTTAATAAAAAATAGGAATATTAATATTTAAAATAACTAAATAAATATTGAATATTTTTATTAATTAAAATATATCTATTAAAATAATTCTTCTAATTTAATTAATTTTAAATATAATAAATAAAATATTTATAAAAATTTGATATTGATATATATTAATTAAAAAAATATATTTATATTTTCTAAATTAAAAATTTTTCATATAAAAAATTAAAAATCTATATTATAGATATATAAATTTTTTCCTACAGAATAAATTAGAAAAAATTTTTTTAATTTCAATAAGACCTGCATTTTTTAATATTATTCAAAATATACAATATTTTTATAAAATTATATTTTATTGTTTAATTAATTATAAAAATTAAAATTATAGTAATAATACTTAATCCAATATTTTCATCTAAAATATTTAATATTATAATATATAAAATAACATTATAAAATATAAAAACTAATATAATAATTATATTAACTAATTATTTTTATAGTTTCTTTTGCTATTAATAATTCTTCATTAGTTGGAATAACTAAAACTGGGATAGAATTTTTTATTGTAATTAATCCACTTTTTCCATTTTTTATTAATATATTTTTTTTAATATTAATTTTAAAGCCCATTATAGATAATTTAGATAATGTTATATCTCTAATTAAAGGTACATTTTCACCAATACCTCCAGTAAATACTAAAGAATCTAATTTTTTATCCATTAAACACATATAAGAAGAAATATACTTAGATAATCGGTAACAAAAAATATCTACAGATAATTTAACTTGTTTATTAGATAAATAATTTTTTTCAAGATATCTAAAATCACTACTAACTCCACTTAATCCTAATAAACCAGATTCTTGTGTTAATATATGATTAATTTTATCAATATTAATTCCTAGTTTTTTATACATAAAAAAAATAACTGATGGATCAATATCACCGCTTCTTGTACCCATAACTAAACCTTCTAGAGGCGTTAAACCCATAGATGTATCAACGCAAACTCCATTTCGAATAGCAGAAATTGAAGCACCATTACCTAAATGACATGTAATAATATTTAATGAATCAAAATCTTTATTTAACATAACTGATGCTACATGTGAAACATAATTATGACTAATTCCATGTGCACCGTATCGTCGAATATGATGTTTTTTATAAAATATATACGGAATAGCATATAAAAAAGAAGTTTTAGGCATTTTTTGATAAAAAGAGGTGTCAAAAACTGCTACATTTTTTTTTGATAAATGAGGAAACTGATTAATAACTATTTTAATTCCTATTAAATTTGCAGGATTATGCAATGGAGCGAATAAAATAGCTTGTTTAATTAAATCTATAACTTCATGATTTACTAAAATAGATTCTTTAATTTTTTCACCACCATGAACTACTCTATGTCCTATGCCTATAATATTATTATATATATTTTCTATTTTAGATAAAACTTCCTTAAAAATAAAATTTAAAGCATATTCATGAGATATATTAGAACCAACACATTTTTTATATTTTACCCCTAAATACTCCCATTTAATATACGTTTTTTTTAAAAATAAACATTCTACTAAACCAGATAAATATTTTTTTTCAGTATTTGGATTTAGTATAGAAAATTTTATAGAAGAACTTCCACAATTTAATACAAGAATTAAATTATTCAATATGATTTACCAATGTTATTTGAATATACTTAAAATAATTATTTATATATTTAAAAAATTACTTAATATATAATAATTAATAAAATAAAAAATACAATCTAACAGAAAAAAACATTTTTATAAATAAATTCACAGCTCAATAATATGAAATTACAAAAAAAAATTATAAAACTATTAGGCGTAAAACCAAAAATTATACCAAAAATAGAAATTTCAAATCGTATATTTAAACTAAAACAATATCTTTTGAAAAATACTCATATAACATCTTTAATTGTAGCTATTAGTGGTGGTCAAGATTCGACTTTAACAGGTAAATTATGCCAAATTACAATTAATCAAATACGTAAAGAACAAAAAAAACAATCTTATAAATTTATTGCATTAAGATTGCCATATGGTATTCAAAAAGATGAAAAAGATTGTAAGAAAGTGATTGATTTTATTAAACCAGATAAAGTTTTTACAATTAATATTAAAAACGCTGTAGTAAGCAGTGAAAAATCATTAAAAAAAGCAGGTATTAAAATTTCAGACTACATAAAAGGTAATGAAAAAGCAAGAGAAAGAATGAAAGTTCAATATAGTATTTCTGCAATAGAGAATGGGATAGTTATAGGTACAGGTAATGCGGCAGAAATTATTACAGGGTTTTTTACTAAACATGGTGACCATGGAATAGATATAAATTTAATATCTAAATTAAATAAAAGACAAATTCAACTATTATTAAAAAAATTAAATTGTCCTAAATTTTTATATATGAAAACACCTACTGCAGATCTTGAAGATAATAAACCACAACAACCAGATGAATTTGCTTTAGGTATTAAATATAACATAATTGATTCTTATTTAGAAGGAAGAAAAATTAAAATATCTGATAAAAAAATAATTGAAAAACTTTATTTAAATTCAGAACATAAAAGAAATATAATTAATCTTGGATAAATTTTAATGTAATATTATTTTTTTTTGTTCAATAGAATGAATCTGAACTTTAATAATTTCACTAATAGGATCTTCTGGACAATGTTCAACAAAATAAATTAAATCTTTCAGAGCAACATGATTACAATCTAAATGTGCATGAATTAAACCGCGATCACGCATTTCATATGGATCGTTAGGATTAATTTGTAAAAGTAAATTACTAACATTTAATGCTAACTCCATATTTTTTTCTTCCATTAAAGCTGATTTTAAAGTATTTAACATCTTTAAGATAATAGTAATAGATTCGGCTTTACACAAATCATTTTCATATAATTTTGCCATTGGACTAATATTTCCTTTTAACCATACTTCTAATGTATGTTGATCTAATATATCACCATTAAATGGATTAATTAAAAGGTTTTTTTTATCTATTCCATCAGCTCTTAAAATTAATTGAGTAGGAAAAGCAACAGGATATAATGGCAAATTTAATTCTTTTGCAATATGTAATAAAATAATACCTAAAGATATAGCAGTACCTTTTCCTGTTTTTAATACATGATCAACCCATAACACATCTGAAAGTTTATAAATACCACTTGCTCCACCAAATTTCCAATTTTTATAAAATAAATCTAATAATTTTTTTAATTTTTGACTCGGTTCTATTTCAGATGAAATATAAGATTTCGCTTCTTTAACTTTATTAGATACATCTAAAATTACAAGATCTGAAGGAAAATCACTTCGAATAAATTGAGAAGCAGAAATAATAGAAGTTAAAATTGATAACTTAGATAAATTAATTTTCGAAAAAGATTTCATAATTACATCAATACTTTTAAGTAGTAAAAAAATTATTTTAAAATTTTTTAATAAGATTATTATTAAACAATTTTTTTATTTTTTTTGTCCAATAGTGACACGATCATTACCTGAATAATCTTTATAAGATTTTATATTAAAAAAACTATATTTTTTGAATAAAAATTGAACTTTTAATTTTTGTTTCCAACCATGCTCAATAAAAAGCCATCCTTGATTAAATAAAAAATTTTTTGCTTGTTTTATAATTAATTCTATATCTTTTAGTCCATTTTTTTTTGAAATTAAAGCATTTAATGGTTCAAAAAAAATATTTTTTTTTAAAAGTTTTATTTCTTTTAAACTAATATATGGCGGGTTACTAACAATAATATGAAACTTTTTATTAATATTTGAAAACCAATTACTGTAATGAAAAGTAATATTATTTAAATTTAATTTAAACGCATTTAATTTAGCTATTTTAATAGCTTTATTTGAATTGTCAACAGCTATAATACGAAAATTTGGAGAAATACTCGCTAATGCTAATCCAATAGCACCACATCCAGTACCTAAATCAAGAATATATTTTTTATTTTTATTAATTTTAGATAATACTTTTTCTACTAAAATTTCTGTATCTGGTCTTGGAATTAAAGTGTCTTTAGAAATAGATAGAGATAAAGACCAAAAGTCTTTTTTACCTAATATATAAGCCATAGGTTCGCCTATAGATCTACGATAAACAAAATTATTTAATTTTTTCTGAGATAATTCATTTATTTCTGTTTCATCAAAAGCTATAATCCAAGATCGTGTACATTTTAAAACATGACTTAATAATATTTCAGCTTCATATCGGGGATTGTCAAGATAAGATAATATCTTAATCGATTTTTTTAACCATTGATATATTTTCATAATTCAAATTTAGATAAAGTAGAAAGCATATCTGCCTGATACTCATGAAGTATCGGTTTAATAAGTAAATCTAAATTTCCCTCTAAAACTTCGTCTAGCTTATATATAGTTAAATTAATTCTATGATCTGTAATTCTATTTTGCGGAAAATTATATGTTCTATTTCTATCTGATCTTGATCCACTACCTAATAAATTTCGTCTCATAGAAGAATTTTCTTGTTGATCCTTTGCTAATTTTTCAGCATATAAACGAGCAGATAAAATAGATAAAGCTTTTGATTTATTTTTATGCTGTGATCGCTCATCTTGGCATTCTACTACATTTCCAGTAGGAAGATGTGTAATTCGAATTGCTGAATCAGTAGTATTTACATGCTGACCACCAGCACCAGATGATCGAAATGTATCGATTTTTAAATCAGATAAATTAATTTCATCTTTTTTTGTTTCAGGTTGAACTGGCATAATAGCAATAGTACATGTTGAAGTATGAATTCTTCCTTGTGATTCAGTTTCTGGAACTCTTTGAACACGATGACCTCCTGATTCGAATTTTAAACGTCCAGAAGCACCTTTTCCTGTTATTTTTATTATTATTTCTTTAAAACCTCCTTTTTCATTTTCACTAGAACTAATAACCTTTGTTTTCCACATACAACTTTCAGCATATCTTATATACATTCTTACTAATTGACCTGCAAAAATAGATGATTCATCTCCTCCTGTTCCTGAACGGATTTCAATAAAACAACTATGTTCATCATTAGGATCTTTTGGTAATAATAATATTTTAATTTTTTTTTCTAATTTTTTTTTTTCTTTTTTAACTATATAATACTCTTCTTTAGCAATATCATGCATTTCTAAATCATTAAATAAAGAACGAATATTTTTAAGATCTTTTTTTATTTTTTCCCATTTAATAAAATATTTAATAACTTCAGAAAGCTGTAAATATTCTTTAGATAAATTTTTCAACTTATTTTGATCTGATATTGTATCTTTTTGCGTAAGTAATACTTCAATTTCTTGGTATCTATATTTTAAAGATTTTAATTTACTAATAATAGAAGAATTCATATAATATTATCCTTTTTTAAATAAAAAAATATAGCTTAAATAATATTTTTTATTAATAATAAATACTACTATAAAAGTAAAATAATAATATATTTATAAATTTATAATAAAATGATTATATCATTTTAAAATTTTCTTAATAAATATAAATATTAACATAAAAAATAATTTTTAAAATAAATAATAAAAATGAAATATATATGGCCTTCTCCTGCAAAAATTAACTTATTTTTGTATATTACAGGTATTCGTAAAGATGGATATCATTATATACAAAGCTTATTTCAATTTCTTAATTATGGTGATACATTAGAAATCATTCCAAATAAAACAGGAAACATCAAATTATTTAGTAAAAAAAAATCTATTTCCAATACAAATAATATTATTATTCAAGCAGCACATTTATTAAAATCAAAAGCATTATATTATAAAAAAATGCATTGTACTACTTTAGGTGCTAAAATATTTTTAAATAAAAAAATACCAATAGGAAGTGGATTAGGGGGGGGTTCTTCTAATGCAGCTACAACACTAATTGTATTAAATAAATTATGGAAAACAAAATTTACATTAAAACAATTAGCTCAATTTAGTTTAAAAATAGGATCTGATATTCCAGCTTTTATTATGGGTAGAACATCAATTATTGAAGGAATAGGAGAAATATTGCATCCAATTGAAAATAAAAAAAAATGGTATTTAATTATATATCCTAATATTAAAATATTAACAAAACATATATTTTATAATTCATTTTTTATAAAAAAACATCCAAAAAAATCAATTGAATTATTATTAAAAACTCCATTTAGTAATGATTTTGAAAATATAGTTAGTAAAAAATTTATAAAAATTAAAAAACTAATCTCTATTTTATCTTATTATGCACCTACTCGAATGACTGGAACAGGATCCTGTGTTTTTTCAGAATTCAACGATAAAGTATCTGCTCAAAAAATATTTTCTTTGCTCCCTAAAAATATACAAGGATTTATTACTAAAAGTGTTAATACTTCTCCATTGCATAATATTTTTTATAAAAAAAAATATACATATTTTCAATGAAAAAAATTATTTTTAATACAAGGTTTATATGTCAGATATGAAATTATTTGCTGGGAATTCTATTCCAAAGCTAGCAAAATTTATCGCTCATAGACTTTACACGAATTTAGGAAATGCATCTGTAGGCCGATTTAGCGATGGTGAAATTAGTGTTCAGATTAATGAAAATGTTAGGGGAAGTGATGTATTTATTATCCAATCTACTTGTTCTCCAACAAATGATAATATAATGGAATTAGTTGTAATGATAGATGCTTTAAGAAGAGCTTCAGCAGGAAGAATTACAGCCGTAATACCTTATTTTGGATACTCACGTCAAGATAGACGTGTAAGATCCGCACGGGTACCTATAACAGCTAAAGTTGTAGCTGATTTTTTATCCAGTATTGGTGTAGATCGTGTATTAACGGTTGATCTTCATGCTGAGCAAATTCAAGGTTTTTTTGATGTTCCTGTAGATAATGTATTTGGTAGTTTAATACTTTTAGAAGATATGTTACAAAGAGAGCTAAAAAATCCTATTGTTGTTTCTCCAGATATAGGAGGAGTAATAAGAGCAAGAGCTATTGCTAAACTTTTATATGATACTGATATGGCTATTATAGATAAAAGAAGACCACGACCAAATATTTCTCAAGTAATGCACATTATTGGAGATGTTGAAAATCGAGATTGTATTTTAGTTGATGATATGATTGATACTGGAGGGACTCTTTGTAAAGCTGCAGAAGCTCTTAAAGAAAGAGGAGCAAAAAGAGTATTTGCATATGCTACACATCCTATTTTTTCAGGTGAAGCACCAGAAAATTTAAAATGCTCTGTTATTGATGAAGTTGTAGTATGTGATACAATTCCATTACAAAAAAAAATTAAATTATTACCAAATGTCCGAACTCTTACATTAGCTGGAATGCTAGCAGAAGCTATAAGACGTATTAGCAATGAGGAATCTATTTCTGCAATGTTTGAACATTAAAATTACTGATTCTAAGCACACTATACCCTTAAAGCTAATGTGCTTAGCAATTTAAAAATATTTTAAAATATTAAAATTATTATTTAAAAGTAATAATATTAGCATATGAATTAAAAAGGATTTTTTAAATAAATTTAAATAAAAAATATGATTACACTGATCAATAAAAAATAAAAAAATAACTATTAATATTAATCCACGAAATAAACCAAAAAGACCTCCTAAAATAATATTAGCATATGATAATTTAAATTTTTTAATTATTTTTTTTACTAAAATATTTAAAATAATTCTTAATATAAATAAAAAAATAATATTCAAAATTATTAAAATTTTTTTATTTTTTAAAAATATAAAAGAATTAAATACACTAAAATATTTATAGTTAATGAAAAAACTCATTAAAAAAAACCAAAAAAAAATTAATATCAATTCTTTTAAAAAACCTCTATAAATACCTAAAAATATAGAAAAAAAGATAATTATAAAAAAAATAATATCTATTAAAATCATAATTTTCCTAAAAAACAATATTCTATTATATTATTCAAGTTCTCTTTTTTTAATAAAAATAAATTCTGAAACAGTTATAAAAGAACCAAAAACTAAAACCATATCTTTTTTAGTTATTCGATTTTTTAATTTATTCCAAGCACTATAAATATTATTAAAAAAAAATGTTTTATGGTTAGGTAAACTATGTTTTAATTGATTAAAATTTGCACTACGATTAGTTGGTAAAAGAAAAGTATACCAGAAGTAAATTTGATTTTTTAATAAATTAACAATAGATGAAATATCTTTATCTTTTAATGAACTAAATAATGCATATATATTACCTTCTATATTCATTTTACTAATTTTTTTTGAAAGATATAAAGCAGCATGTGAATTATGAGCTACATCAAGAACAATATGAGGAAAAAAAGAAATAACTTGAAATCTACCTGGTAATTTTAATGTAGCTATAGAATATCGAAGAATTTTTTCATTAATTTTAAAACCTGAATAAAAACATGCAGTTAAAGCAATAGCTGTATTTAAAATTGGTATATGAGGAAAAGGTAAATTATATAACTGTATTTTAGGGTGAATTAAATTCCATGTATTATTATATTCTTGCAAATACCAATCTTTATCAATTATTTTTAATATTGTTTTCTTTTTTTTTGCTTCTTCATATATAGAATACGGAATGTCTTTTTCTCCAATTACAGAAATTTTATTTTTTCTAAAAATTCCCGACTTTTCACGAGCAATACTAAATCGATCTGAACCTAATATTGAAACATGATCAATTCCTATATTAGTAATTACAGATATATCTGAATCTATAATATTTGTAGCATCTAATCTTCCTCCTAATCCAACTTCTAATATAATAATATCTAATGAATAATGTTTAAATAAAAATAAAGCTGAAAGTGTAATAAATTCAAAGTAACTTAAAGAATAATTAGATTTTGCAAAGTATACATTAATAAATGCATTAACATACTCTAACTCACTTAAATATAATCCATTTATTCTAATACGTTCTATAAAATTTAAAAGATGCGGAGATGTATATAAACCTACTTTATAACCAGAATCTAGAAATATTTTTTCTAACATAAAACATGTTGTTCCTTTTCCATTAGTTCCCCCTATAGTAAAAAAAAAAGTTTTCAAATTTAATACATCTAATTTTTTTGCAATATATTGAATATCGAATAAATTAATTCGATTTTTTTTTTTTAATTTTTCTAAATAATTAATCCACATAGAAAAAGAAAAATTTTTTTTAAGCATATTACCAACTTATTTAAAATTAAAAAGTTTATTTTTTTTTATTAAAAAAAATAATATTTATTATAAATGCAATAACTAAAATAATTAATACAATAATAAAAGTTAATGTAGTTGAAATAGTAATAAATTTTTCGAATAATATTTTAATTCCAATAAACATTAAAATTAATGATAAAGCATATTCTAATATAGGAAATTTATTTATAATAGGAGCTATAAATAAATACATAAATCTTAAACCTAAAACTGAAAAAATATTGGATGATAAAATAATAAATAAATTATTAGTAACAGAAAAAATTGCTGGAATACTATCAGCTGAAAATATAATGTCACTAAGTTCTATAAAAATTAAAGCAATAAATAAAGGTGTACAAAATATTTTACCATTTATTTTTACAAAAAAATCTTTACAATCAGTATGGTTAGTAACCCTTAATATTTTATAAATCCAAGATAAATGAATATTTTTTTTATTCTTATCTTTTTTAGTTGACATAAACAACATTTTAAAACTAATTAATATAAATAATATACCAAAAAAATATAACATCCAATGCCAATGAGAAAATAAAAAAGATCCAAAAAAAGAAAATATAAAACGCAGTATTAAAGCTCCTAATAAACCATATAATAAAACTTTTTTTTGATAAATAACTGGTATGTTCAATGATTTAAAAACTATAAACCACGCAAAAATATTATCTATAGAAAGTGTAATTTCCAATAAATAACTAGTCAAAAAACAAATAATATTTTTATTAGCTAAATTAACACCACGAATATTATAAATAAATATCCAAAATACTAAAATAAAAAGAAAAAAAATAAAAAAATAACTAAAAAACCAACGATATAAATAAAAAAATTGTTTTACTTTACTCATAAAAATATATTTACTAAAAATAGATATAGTGATTATTAAAAAAAAAATACCCCAAAAACATAATGGAGTCAAAAAAAAATGAATCATTAAATGTCTCCTTATTTTATTAAATAAATTGATTTTTTTAAGGAAAACTATTAATAAAGCTTATTTATTTAATATGTATAAATAAATAATATTTTTTATATATAATTATTTAATTAAATCAACAATTTTATTAAATAAATTAATGGATCTGGATATAATCCAAATATGAATAACATTAAACTTGATAAAAAAACTAAAACTCTAGATGGAATATAAATAGAAATATTAGATATAATGTTATTATTAAATGATTTATTTGTTTTTCTTAAGTATAAATTAATAATAAATCTAAAATAACCATAAAAACCTAATATACTACCTAATATAAAAAATAAACTATTTAACCATAAATGATTTTTTAATATAATAGATAAAATATAAAATTTACCAATAAAACCTAATGTCATAGGAATACCAGCTAAAGATAATAAAACAAAAGTAAGCATTATACTTAAAATAGGTTGAGACCAAAACAATCCTCTATATGAATCAATTAAATCAATATCATTAGATGAACTAGAAAATAATTGAATAATTCCAAAATATGATATATTAATAAATAAATAATTAAATAAATAAATTGCTACTATTTCCAAGGAAAAAATATAATCGTTTTTTAAATTAAGTAAAACTATTAATAAATAACCTAATTGTGATATTGATGAATATCCAAAAAATCTTTTAATATTTTTTTGAAAAATAGCCATTAAATTACCAAAAAATATAGAAAAAGCACTAACTAATGATATTATTAAATATAACGTTGTATTATTTATAATAGAATTATGTGAAAATATATGTAATAAAAAACTAAAAAGAGCTACTTTACTGGAAACAGAAAAAAATGACAAAACTGAAGAAGGTGTTCCTTGGTAAATATCAGACGTCCATAAATGAAATGGTACAAGAGACAACTTAAAAAAAATTGAAACTAATAACATTGATATTCCAAATAAAATTACTAGTTTTTCATTACTAGATATCATCATATAAATATCATTTAAAAATGAAAAACTAATACTTCCAGAAATAGCATATATCCATGCTATTCCAAGCAATAAAAACGAAGATGATGTAGCAGATAAAATAAGATATTTAAAAGATGCTTCTAAAGCATAACGAAAATAATTTGAATAAGCAATTAAACCAAAAAATGGTAATGAAATTAATTCAATACTAATAAATATTGATGACATATGATTAGAAATAGTTAAAAAAATTGAACCCAATGTTGAAAGAAGAATTAGTAAATAAAATTCTTCTTTATTAAAAGGATATTTCAATAACCATGGATATGAAAAAATACAAGCTGAAATACTAGAAATTAAAATTATACTAATATATAAAATCGAAAATTTATTTATATGAACTAAACTAGTTACATCAATAGGAACAATTGAAATTAAAAAATACAATGAAAAAAGTGAAAAACTTAATCCAAATATACTAAATATAGTAATCAAAAAATGATTTCGATTATAAGAAATAGATAACATAACTATTACTACAGTAAATATTAAAATTAACAAAGGGGATAAAGCGGTTAATTCTTGTAGATTTATTATCATTATTTTTCATAACCTTATCTTTAGAATGGAATTAAAAAATTCTTCTTTAAAATAATATATAAAACGTATAGTATCATAAGAAATATTTAATATTTTCTGAGGCATCAAACCTAAAAAAATTAACGCAAAAGCTAATATTGTTAAAATCCAAATTTCTTTAATATTTGAAAATATTATTAAATTATAATTTCTAGTTGAACCATAGTATATTCTTTGTATCATATATAAAGAATACAAAGAAGAAAAAACAATGCTTATTGTAATAATAACGGATATCAATGGGTATGTTTGAAAAACTCCAAATAAAATTAAAAATTCACCAATAAAATTACCTGTTCCTGGAAATCCTAAATTTGATAAAGAGAAAAATAAAGAAAATCCAGGAATCCAGTAAATATTTGACCATAAACCACCCATTTCTAAAATATTTTGAGTTTTAAAATATTTATAAATTAAACCTGATATAATACATAAAGCAGCTGTAGATATACTACTAGATATTATTTGTATTACTAAACCTTGTAAAGAAATTATATTATTACTATAAATAGAAATTAATATTAAACCCATATGAGAAATAGAAGCATATGCAATTAAACGTTTTATATTTGTTTGAGAAAACGCAACAAATGAACCATAAAATATACTAAATAAACCTAAAAAAATTGCAATAGGAGTTATTTTTTCTACTGTATTTGGAAAAATTGTTATACCATAACGTAAAATAGCATAAGGAGCAATTTTTAATAAAGAACCAATAATATCTACTGAACCACAATATAAAGATTCTGAATAAAAATTAGGTAACCATCCATGAAAGGGAATAATTGGCATTTTTATAATAAAAGATATAAAAAAACCTAACATAATAATATATTCTATTTTAGGATCAATTGAACTAAAAATTAGTAAATTATAATTAAATGTTAAAATATTAGTATTTTTATAATAATTTAAAACAAGTAATAAAATTGATGCTAACATTATTAAACCTGATATTTGACCATATATAAAAAATTTATTTGCAGAATATATAGATTTTTCTTTATTTTGACCCCATAAAGCAATTAAAAAATACATTGGAATTAAAATAATTTCCCAAAAAAAGAAAAATAAAAATAAATCAAATGAAATAAAAATACCAACTATTCCAGTTAAAACTAACATAAAATTAAAATAAAAAAATCCTTCATTTTTTTTAACTTCATTCCATGAACATAATATAGAAATAATACTTAAAAAATAAGTTAAAAATAACATTATGATTGAAAAACTATCAATAGATAAATGAAATTCAATTCCAAATCTAGATATCCAAGGTAATATTAATTGATAATTCCAATGAGGATAATGATTTATTTGACTTAAATTAACATTTCCATAAAACCATATTTTAATAGTAATTAAAAACATTAATATTATACTAATTAAAGAAATCCAACGTGAAAAACATTTTTTCAATTTAAAAGAAAAAAAAGCAATAAAACTACTAACAAATGGAATAATAATTAATAAAGAAAGAAACATCAGATATATCCCTATGATTTATAAATAATTCTTTAATTTAAAATAATTTAAATAATTAACTAATTAAAAATTTTTATAAAAATAAAATCAAGATAAAAAATAAATTAATACCTAATAGAATTGATTCTACATACCATTTAATATTTCCATTAACAGTGATTAATAAATAAAAATTAATTTTTTTAATAACATTAATAACAATATTAATAATTTTAGTAAATGGATCACAAAATAAAATATTAGAGATATATAAATATGAATTTATAAAAAATAAATTATATAATTTATCAAAATAAAATCCGTTTAATAAGAAATAATATATAGATCTAAAAATTTTAAATTTTAATATTTTAATGATAATATTTGTATTTTTAATCCATAAATAATATGAAAAAAATATACCTAAAAGTGATATTAAACTAGATATAAATTCAAATAAAATTTTATTTATATAAGTATGTTTTAAAGTAGGAAATACATAAAATAATGGAGGTATAATATAAATACCAAGAACAGTAGAAAATACTGATAAAACTAATAATGGTAAATTATGTGTTAATTTTTTTTTATAATTAAAAATAGAAAAATTAGAATGTTTAAATAAAATAAAAATCATTCTAAATGTATACAAAGATGTTAAAAAAGAACCAAATAAACCTAATATAAAAAAACTAATATTACCACTATATAAAACACTAAGTAAAATATTACCTTTACTATAAAATCCCGATGTTAATAATGGAAAAGATATTAAAGAACTACTTCCAATAATAAAACTAGTATATAAAATCGGACACTTTACTCCTATTCTAGATATTTTAAATATATTTTTTTCATTATTACAAGATATAATTAAAGAACCAGCAGATAAAAATAATAAAGCTTTAAAAACCGCATGTATAATTAAATGTATAATTGCAGAAGACCATCCCTGAGAACCTAAAGATAAAAACATATACCCTATTTGACTCATAGTAGAATACGCAAGGATACGTTTGATATCTGTTTGTACTAATGCAGATAAACAAGAAAATAATATTGTTAAAATACCAATACAACTTATCAAGTATAATATTTTTGGAGATAATATAAATAAATAATGTGTTCTAACTATTAAATAAACACCAACCGTTACCATTGTTGCAGCATGAATTAAAGCTGAAACAGGAGTTGGACCAACCATAGCATCTGATAACCAAGTTTGTAATGGAATTTGAGCTGATTTACCAAGTACACCAATAAATAAAAAAAGTGTTAAAAAATTAATATTATAATCATCTACATATAAAAAATTTGTTAAAAGATGAATTTTTTGAAAGTTAAAAGTTCCATATTTTTGATATATTAAAAACATTGAAATAATTAAAAATATATCTGAAACACGTGTTAAAATAAAAGCTTTTAAAGCACATTTACTATTATTAACAATATTATAATAAAATCCAATTAATAAATAAGAACATAAACTTACACCTTCCCATCCAATATACATAAATAAAAAATTATCTGCTAATACTAATAAAGACATACTTGCTATAAATAAATTAGTATAAGCAAAAAAACGAGAATACCCTTCTTTATTTTTCATATACCAAATAGAAAAAATATGTATTAAAAAACCAACACCTGTAATTACACCTAACATACTTAAAGACAATATATCTAAAAATAAATTACAATCTATTTTAAAATTATCAATACTTAGCCAACACCATAATTTTTGAATACAAAAACTATCAGGACGACCAATGAAAAAAATACTATAAAAAATAACAATAATAAAAGATAAAAATATTGATATTGTCCCTATATTAGAAATAATTTTTTGAGAAAGTTTTCCCTGCATAAAAGATAAAATAAAAAAACTAATTAATGGAAATAAAATTATTAAAAAAATAATATTCATCCACTCATCTCACTTAAAACGTTTATATTTAATGTTTTTCGAGTTCTATATAATTGAAGCAATAATGCTAATGCAATACTAGCTTCAGAAGCAGCTAATGTAATTGTAAGCATATACATAATTTGACCATCTGGTTGTTTCCAATAAGAACCAACTGTAACCAATGCCAATGCAACAGCATTCATCATAATTTCTAAGCTAATTAATATAAAAAGAACATTTCGACGAACTATAAGAGATGTCAAACCTAAAGTAAATAATATTAATGATAAAAATAAACAATGAAATAAAGAAATCATAAGTTATAATCCTTATCAACTAAAAATAATTATAGTTATTTTTTTTGATTTAATTTTTTTTCTGTACCGATATGAAAAACTACAACTAAAGCTGATAATAAAAGAAATGAAGAAAGCTCAATTAACAATAAATAAGGTCCAAATAAACTAATACCTATATTTTTTATATTAAATTCAGAAAAATAAATCTGTTTATTTTTAAGAAAAAAAATTACATACGTCATTAGAACTAATAAAGAAAAAGATAAAATGCTAGGTATAATCCAAAATATAGGACGTAAATATTTTTTTTCTTTCATTTCATCTTTATCATTAAAATTTAATGTCATAATTATAAAAACAAATAAAACTATAATTGCTCCTGCATATATAATAACTTCTAAAGCTCCTGCAAAAAACGCTCCAATAGTAAAAAAAATACCTGAAATTGATAAAAGCGAAATAATTAAATATAGTAAAGAATAAACTGCGCTTTTTTGAATAATTACTAAAAATGTAGAAATAATTGCTATACAAGAAAAGATATAAAAAACGCAATTCATTTAATAATCCTTCTTTTTATGGTAGTAAAGTCTTTATATTAATAGGTGAAGATTCTATATCTAAATCACCTGTTTTTTTGCCATTAATAAGAACACCAGAGAAATGATAAAAATTATAATCAGGATATTTACCAGGACCAGAAATTAATAAATCTTCTTTTTCATAAACTAAATTATTTCTTTTAAAATCTGATAGTTCAAAATCTGAAGTTAATTGAATAGCAGCAGTAGGACATGATTCTTCACATAACCCACAAAATATACAACGTGATAAGTTAATTCTAAAAAATTCCGGATACCAACGATGATCAATTTTTTCAGATTTCTGCAAAGAAATACAATCTACAGGACAAACTACTGAACATAAATTACATGCAACACATCGTTCATCTCCATCTAAATTTCGTGTTAATATAATTCGACCACGATATCTAGGAGATAAATAAGTTTTTTCTTCTGGATATAATCTAGTTTCAGATTTTGAAAATATATTAATAAAAATCATCCAAATACTTTTAATTTGTAAAAAAAAACCAATAATAATTTTTTTTAAATTCATAAAATCAATCTCAATTAATATAAACTAAATCAATATAAAAAAAGCTGTTATAAGTAAATTTAATAATGTTAATGGTAAACATATTTTCCATCCAAATGATAATATTTGGTCATATCTAGGTCTAGGCAAAGTAGCTCTAATTAAAATAAATAAAACAATAAAAAACATCATTTTTAAAAAAAACCAAAAAAAACTAGCTCCCCAAAAACCAAACCATCCACCAAAAAATATAGCTGTTATTAATCCTGAAACAGTAACAATCGAAATATATTCTCCAATAAAAAAGAATCCAAATTTCATACCAGAATATTCAATATGATAACCATCAGCTAACTCTTGTTCAGATTCTGGTTGGTCAAATGGATGTCTATGACAAAGAGCTAAACTGGCTATAAAAAAACATAAAAATCCGAAAAATTGTGGAATAATATTCCATATTTCTTTTTGGCTATTTATAATATCAATAATTTTTAAAGATCGTGATTGAGCAACTACACCCATTAATGATAAACCTAAAAATACTTCATAACTCAATGTTTGAGCAGAAGCTCTAATCGCTCCTAACAAAGCGTATTTATTATTACTAGACCAACCTGCAAATAATATTGAATAAACAGATAATCCTGCCATCATTAAAAAAAATAAAATTCCTATATTTAAATTAATTATTATATAATTTGGAATAAAAGGAATAATAGGAATAACAAATAATAAAGAAACAAAAGATATTATTGGAGATAAAATAAAAATTATTTTTTTACTAAACTTTGGAACCCAATCCTCTTTAAATAAAATTTTAATCATATCGGCAAATAATTGTAAACTTCCAAAATAACCTACTCTATTCGGGCCATATCTATTTTGAAAAAACGCTAATAATCTACGTTCAAATACACTTAACATAGCCGAAAAAAATACAATAAAAATAACAAAAAAAACTATGATCAAAAATTCTAAAAATGTTTCTAATATATCGATTTTAAATAATTTCATTTAATATATTCCTTTATATGTTTTATTTTTTCACCAACTAAGGAAATAGGAAATCCCTTCCTTCCTATAGGTAATCCAATTTGTTTCGAAGTTAAATATTTAGATAAACATATTTTTAAACGAAAATTCTCATTTAAATAACTAAATTCTATTATAGAATTATCTTTTAAATTCATTTCCATTCCATCAATTCGACTAATTAAAATATATGGTAAAGGTATATTTTTTTTAATAATAGATGAGTATTGAGTTAACTCTTCATTTCCAAAAATATGATAATATGGAATTATAGACCAATATTTTTTTTCTATTGTATATTTAACGTTAAAATATACATTCATATTTTTTTTATTATCTTTAAATAAAAATACTCCTGAATCTCCAGCAATTAATTCTCTTCCGATTTCTACTTGAAATTTATTCCATGCTTGAGGTGAATTCCAACCAGGAAACCATGCAAAAGGAATATATGCAAGAGATTTATTAGGACTATTATAACCTTCCATAGAAAAAGAAAACATAGTATTAACATCTGTAGGTTGTGATGATTCATGAATATTTATATTTGATTTTAAAGCAGTTCTTCCACTGTATCTATTAGGTGATCGAGCAATTTTTTGATTATTTATTCGAAAATTAGAATTAGGTAAGAATGTTTTTATTTTTTTTAAAATAGGATATTTTTTACCATATGAAATAATTACATCGTCTAAATTTGACCAAGATATTTTTTTATTTAAAAGTTTGCATTGAATAAAATGCAACCATTTCCAACTTTCATAAAGACAATTATTTTCATCAAAAAACATAGGGTCATAAACTTTGAAAAAACGTTGAGCTCTTCCTTCAAAATTTATTATTGTACCGGAACTTTCGAAAAAATTCATACAAGGTAAGTTAATTTTAGAATTTTTATAAGTCTTAGTATATTGATGATCTATTGATAAAGTATTTTCTTTGTTTTTAAATAAAAAATCACAATCATGTTTTGAAAGATAACGATATACATCGTATTCCATAAATATTACAGCATCAGCTTCTTTTTTATTTAATTTTTGAAATGCTTTTTCTATAGAAAAACCGCTCATTATACCTAACCCTAGAGTATTTGCACTAGGAGTAGCAAAAGTAAGAGCAACATGATTGTTTTTTTTTCTTTTAATCGATATAGCTATGTTAATAGATGTTTGTATAATAGATTTACTAAAAGAATGCATACCAGAAATAATTAATACTTTTTTTGCATTAATTAAATCCTGTGCTATTAGAGACGATTTTTTAGATAAATGATCATTTAAACTTAAAACTTTTGAAGAATTTATATCTAAATTATGTATGATTGAACAACCAAAAGCTATTTGTTCATCAACTGATCCAAAATAAGACCATTTAGCAATATCATCTAATTTAGTTTCATGTGTGTAAATAATATATAAAGAGTTTTTAAAATTTTCTGAAATATGAGAAACAACAGAAGAATTCCAGTTTGGTATTCTATTTAATTCTGCTATTTTTTTTGCTTTGTTTTTAATAGCTTGTCTAACTGACAATGCGATTCTAGGTGATGTTTGTGTTAAATCTTCACCTAAAATTAAAATTACATCATAATCTTCAATTTCTTTTAAAGATGGAATATAAAATTCGTTACTATTTAAAACATCTAAAATTAATTTTACACAAGCTTCTTCTTTATTAGACATTCCATGGGAAAAATTTATCTCTCCTACTAACTCTTTTAATGCAAAGTTATTTTCTATACTAGATCGAATTGAACCTATTCCAATTACTCGTTTATAACATTTTATAAAATTTACACTTTCTTGAATTGCTTGAGAAAAATTTAATATATTAAATTCATGATTACTTGTCTTTATAGATGGATGTCTAGGACGTTGCTTTAAATTATTATGTGAGTAACCAAAACGACCTAAATCACAAATAAAATAATTATTTATATTTTGATGATATCTGTTTTCTATTCGACGTATTTCACTATATCTTTCTCCTGCAATAATATTACAGCCAACACTACAACTATGACATATACTAGGTGCATATTGAAGATCCCATTTTCGATTATATTTTTTATTTGTTTTATCAGTAAATACACCAGTAGGACATATTTCCACTAAATTACCAGAATGCTCATTTTCTAAAACACCATCTTCTATGCGACCAAAATAAATATTATTATTAGCACTGTAAACATTTAAGTCACTTCCATCCGCGTAGTCTTTATAGTATCGAACACAACGATAGCATCCAATACAACGATTCATTTCATGTTTAATAAAAGATCCCAAATATTGATTTATATATGTTCGCTTTTGAAATCTATAATTTCGATTATAATGTTTATTCATTACTGTCATATCTTGTAAATGACAATTTCCACCTTCTTCACATACTGGACAATCATGTGGGTGATTAATTAATAAAAGCTCTAATATATTTTTTCTAAATTCTTTCGATATACTATCATTAGTAGAAATAATAGAACCATCTATAATAGGAGTCATACAAGATATAATTATTTTTCCTTGAGAATCTGAAAAATTATCATATTGTGTTACAGCACATTGTCTACAAGCACCAATGCTACCAAGTTTGGGATGCCAACAAAAATAAGGAATATCCAAACCTACTGAAAGACAAGCATGTAATAGATTATCAGATTTATTTACATGATACATTTTTTTATTTATATAAATTTTTGACATAATATCGAAATTCCAAAAATTTTTTTTAAAAAAATAAATTGATATGTAACAAATATCTATAATTAAATATTTAAATTAAATTTATTATATTGAATACCAATAATATTTTTACTAAAACTATCTTTTTTTAAACTAATACCATTTTCAAATTCTGAACGAAAATATTTTATAGCACTTTGTAATGGTTCAATTGCACCTGGTGCATGAGCACAAAATGTTTTTCCAGGACCTAAAGAAAAACATAATTTTTCTAAAATTTTTATATCTCTATATCTTCCTTCTTTTTTCTTTAAACTATTTAATATCTTTACAATCCAAGGCAATCCTTCTCTACAAGGTGTACATAAACCACATGACTCACGAGCAAAAAATTTTTCTATATTATATACTAGTGATACCATATTTATTTTATTATCAACAGCCATAGAAAGAGCTGTTCCTAGACGACTACCTGCCTTTAAAATAGTCGAAAAATCCATAGATAAATCTAAATGTTTCTCAAGTAAAAAATCTGTACCTGCTCCTCCTGGCTGCCATGCTTTCAAAAATAAACCTGGTTTCATTCCTAATGCATAATCTTCTAAAATTTCACGTGCAGTTATACCGAAAGGTAATTCCCATACACCAGGATTATTAACGTTTCCTGAAAAACCCATTAATTTAGTTCCGTTATCAAAACTTTTAGATAAATTTTTATACCAACTGCTACCATTTAATACAATAGATGGAACGTTTGATAAAGTTTCAACATTATTCACACAAGTAGGTCTGCCCCATAATCCAAAAACTGCTGGAAATGGAGGTTTAGATCTTGGATTTGCTCTTCTCCCCTCTAATGAATTAATTAAAGCAGTTTCTTCACCACAAATATAACGTCCTGCTCCAGTGTGTAAAAGCAAACTAAAATTAAAACCACTATTTAAAATATTATAACCAATATAACCATAATTTATTGCTTCATCTATAGCTTTTTTTAAAATATATTCGCCTTTAACATATTCTCCTCTTAAAAAAATATAACCTTGATTTGCTTGTATCGCAAAAGCTGCTATTAAAATACCTTCAATTAATTGATGAGGTAACTGTTCTATTAAAAATCTATCCTTATAAGTACCTGGTTCCATTTCATCAGCATTACACAATAAATAACGATTTTTATTAATATTATCGATATCAGGCATTAAACTCCATTTTAAACCTGTTGAAAAACCAGCACCCCCCCTTCCCTTTAAACCTGCATCTTTTACTAAATCAATAATATCTTTAGGAAGCATATTTTTTAGAGCTTTTTTAAAAGCAATATAACCATTTTTATTAGAATACTCATTAATCCAAATAGTCTCCCGGCTATTATGCATTCTCCAGGTTAAGGGGTGTGTTTCTTCTTTACATATAATTTTTTTTTTCATTTATATGATTCCAGTAAATTTAAAATAGATTCTGGAGTTACTTTAGAATATAAATTGTCATTAATCATTATAGTTGGACTTTTATCACAATTCCCTAAACAACACACTGGTAATAAGGTAAATCTTTTATCTAGAGTAGTATTTCCTATTTTTATTAATAAATGCTGCTCTAAAAATTTTTGTATTTTTTTATAACCTGTTAAATAGCAAACAACACTATCACAAAAACGAATTATATTTCGACCTACAGGTTGTCGATAAATTTGACTATAAAAAGTTGCAACACTTTCTATATCACTTGGACTAATATTAAGTATTTTAGAAATTTCAATAATAGCTTGATCAGAAACCCATCCACGTTTTTTTTGTACGATTTTTAATGCTTCTATTGAAATAGCTCTATAATTTTCATAATATTTTTTTTGATATTCGATCTCATTAATTTCAGAAGAACTTAATACAAATTTTGTAGAAATCTCTTTTAATATTCTTTTTTTTTATACATAATTATCTATCCACGTCAGACATAACAAAATCTATACTACCTAAATACACAATTAAATCTGATATTAAACTACCACGTATTACTGAAGGTATTTGTTGTAAATGTGGAAAACTTGGAGTTCTTATTCTTGTTCTATAACTCATTGTTCCACCATCACTAATCAAATAATAACTATTAATTCCTTTAGTTGCTTCAATCATTTGAAAACTTTCATTTATTGGAAGAACTGGCCCCCATGATATTTGTAAAAAATGATTAATCATACTATCAATATCTTGCAATACATTTTCTTTAGGTGGAGGAGTAGTTAATGGGTGATCAGCTTTAAAAGGTCCTTCTGGCATATTATTTAAACATTGATTTAAAATTAATAAACTTTGATATACTTCTTCTACTTTAATCATCACTCTTGAATAACAATCACTAATTCCATTACCAATAGGTATTTCAAAATCATAGTTTTCGTAACCAGAATAAGGACGCGATTTTCTTACATCAAAATCTATACCAGTAGCACGTAATCCAGATCCTGTTACACCCCATTCTAAAGCTTCTTTTTTAGAATATTGAGCAATACTTTTAGAACGATTAATTAAAATAGGATTTTTTAAAGCTACATCTAAATAATATTTTATTCTTTTTGGCATCCATTCAAGAAATTCCTTTAATAAATTTTGCCATCCTTTTGGAAGATCATTAGCTACTCCACCAATACGAAACCAAGCCGGATGCATTCTTGCACCAGTAATCGCTTCAATAATATCATAAATTTTTTGACGATCGGTAAATGCTAAAAAAATAGGTGTCATACATCCTACATCTTGAATAAAAGTAGAAATATATAGTAAATGACTATTAATTCGAAATAATTCTGATAGCATCACTCGAATTACTTTAACTTTTTCTGGAACAGAAATACCAGCTAATTTTTCAACTGCCAAAATATATGGCATTTCATTAACACAACCACCTAAATATTCAATACGATCTGTATATGGAATATAACTATGCCATGATTGTCTTTCTGCCATTTTTTCTGCACCACGATGGTGATATCCTATATCAGGTACACAATCAATAATATTTTCACCATCTAATTGTAAAACAATTCTAAATGCTCCATGTGCTGATGGATGATTAGGTCCTAGATTTAAAAACATAAAATCTACATTATTATTACTTCTTTTCATTCCCCATGATTCAGGTTTAAATTTTAAAGCTTCCATCTCTATATCTTCTTTTTCTTCATTTAAGAAAAAAGCTTTAAATTCAGTAGCTCTAGCTGGAAAATCTTTTCTTAAAGGATGTCCTTTCCATGTTTTTGGCATAATAATTCGTTCTAAATGTGAATGATTTTTAAAAAAAATACCAAACATATCCCAAGTTTCTCTTTCATACCAATTTGCATTAGGAAATAACCCAGTACATGTTGATATAATTAAATCATTTTTCAGTAAAGGTACTTTAATCATAAAATCAACATTATATTTTATAGATATTAAATGATAAAAAACTGAAAAATCAGCTTTGGGTAAATTTTCTCGATTTATTCGAAATCGTTCATCTACCCCATGTAAATCAAAAAGCATATTATAAGAATATGAAGAATTTAATAAAAATTTCATAACCTGTAATAAAAAATTTTTATTAATCCAAATTATTGGAAAACCTATCTTAGTTTTTTGAAATATATAAAAATCTTGACCAAATTTATTAATCAGTTGATTAAAAATTAAATTATTTAAATTTTTTTTATAACTATTTTGATTTAATGTATTATTTTTATTCACATCTATCATAGATTTCTCATTTACGACTGATTTTTCTTATTATGACTGATTTTAGAAAAATTTTGAATTGATTTTAAAACTTTTATTTTTTAAAATAATATATTTATTAGATATTTAAATATTTTCTGTAGTTGGAAGATTAATAACAGATATTCTTTGACTTCTTTTTTTTAATTTTTCTGATGATGTTTTTTTACGATATACTCCTTGCTCTCCTATCACCCAAGATAATGGTCTTCTTTCGTTGCTAATTGAATCTTGAAGCAAAGTTAAAGCATGTATATAAGCTTCTGGTCTAGGAGGACAACCAGGAATATAAATATCTACAGGTAAAAACTTATCTACTCCTTGAACAACAGAATAAATATCATACATACCACCAGAATTAGCACATGCGCCCATAGAAATAACCCATTTTGGTTCTAACATCTGATCATACAATCTTTGAATTACAGGAGCCATTTTAATAAATGGTGTCCCTGCAATAACCATTACATCAGCTTGTCGTGGAGAAGCTCGTAAAACTTCAGATCCAAAACGAGCTATGTCATGTACAGAAGTAAATGCCGTAACCATTTCTACATAACAACAAGATAAACCGAAATTATAAGGCCAAAGAGAGTTTTTACGCCCCCAGTTAACCAATTTATGCAATAATTTCTTAACTTTTCCTATAAAAATATTATTTTTATAATAGTTTTCTAGGGGATCAGTAACAGAACTAATTGTTTCTTTTGGATATTTTTTATTAGAATTTTTAAACTCAGCACGAGTTAATGTATAATTGACTTTTCTTTGCATTAAATTACATCCTAATTATTAATGAATTTTAATATTTTGAAACCCAATTTAAAGCTTTAATACGGATCAAATAAAATAAAGATAGTAAAATAAAAAAAATAAAAATAAAAGATTCAATAAATCCAACCCATCCTGTTTCTAATATACTAACAGACCATACATATAGATAAAGAGCTTCAACATCAAATATTACAAAAAACATTGCAATTAAATAGAATTTAACAGAAAAACGTAAATATGTATCCCCTACAGGGGAAATACCTGATTCAAAAGGAGTATGTTTATATCTTGATGATGATTTTGATCCTAAAATTGAGCTTAAAAACAACATAAAAAAACAAAAAAACAAAGAAAAAAAAATAAAATAAAAAAAAGATAATAATTCTTTCATATCTAAATTCAACATAAAAACTCCAAAAATATCAACTCTCTTTAATAAAACTAAATATTTTTTATTATAAGTATTAAAATTTTTAATGTATATGAAAAATATAAAATAATAGATTATGTTTATAAATAAATTTTTTAATATTTTTTGTTCAATATATATTTTTTTTAACCTAGACCTTGATGACTTAAAAAAAGACCCCATCTAATAATCAAAACAGTGATATATAAAAAAATGAAAATACAATCCTATGTAGCTAATGAAAGCCAAAAAAAATGGCCGCATAAAGGTTGAAAACCCAATTTATCAAAATAGGAGAAAATCAATGGGTAAAATTATTGGTATCGATTTGGGAACAACCAACTCTTGTGTTGCCATTATGGATGGCAACAAACCTCGTGTATTAGAAAATGCAGAAGGAGATCGTACTACACCTTCTATTATTGCATATTCTCAGGAAGGTGAAGTATTAGTAGGACAGCCAGCTAAACGTCAAGCTATTACTAATCCAAAAAATACTTTATTTGCTATAAAACGTTTAATTGGACGAAAATTTCAAGATGAAGAGGTTCAACGTGATATCAAAATTATGCCATATGATATCATTAACTCTGATAATGGAGATGCATGGATCAACGTAAAAGGTAAAAAAATAGCTCCTCCTCAAATTTCTGCAGAAGTTTTAAAAAAAATGAAAAAAACTGCAGAAGATTATTTAGGTGAAACTATTAAAGAAGCTGTTATTACAGTACCCGCATATTTTAATGATGCACAACGACAAGCAACTAAAGATGCAGGAAGAATTGCTGGTTTAGAAGTAAAAAGAATTATTAATGAACCTACAGCTGCAGCACTAGCTTATGGTTTAGATAAAGGACAAGGTAATAGAACCATAGCTGTTTATGATTTAGGAGGAGGTACTTTTGATATATCCATTATTGAAATAGATGATGTTGATAAAGAAAAAACTTTTGAAGTACTTTCAACAAATGGCGATACTCATCTTGGAGGAGAAGATTTTGATAGTAGACTTATTAACTATTTAGTAAACGAATTTAAAAAAGAACAAGGTATTGATTTACGAAACGATTCATTAGCAATGCAAAGATTAAAAGAATCAGCAGAAAAAGCTAAAATTGAATTATCATCAGCTCAACAAACAGATGTAAATTTACCATATATTACAGCAGATTCCAATGGTCCTAAACATTTAAATATAAAAGTTACTCGTTCAAAATTAGAATCTTTAGTTGAAGATTTAGTATTACGTTCTATTGAACCACTTAAAGTTGCTTTAAAAGATGCAGGATTATCAATTTCAAACATACATGATGTTATATTAGTAGGTGGTCAAACAAGAATGCCTATGGTTCAGGCAAAAGTTGCAGATTTTTTTGGAAAAGAACCTAGAAAAGATGTAAATCCAGATGAAGCAGTAGCAGTAGGTGCTGCAGTACAAGGGGGGGTTCTTTCAGGTGATGTAAAAGATGTATTATTACTTGATGTAACTCCTCTATCATTAGGAATTGAAACAATGGGTGGTATAATGACACCACTAATTAATAAAAATACTACAATTCCTACAAAACATAGTCAAGTTTTTTCAACAGCAGAAGATAATCAATCTGCAGTTACTATACATGTATTACAAGGTGAAAGAAAAAGAGCTTTAGATAATAAATCTTTAGGTCAATTTAATTTAGATGGAATTGAACCTGCACCAAGAGGAACAGCACAAATAGAAGTAACATTTGATATTGATTCTGACGGAATCTTACATGTTTCTGCAAAAGATAAAAAAACAGGAAAAGAGCAAAAAATTACTATTAAAGCTTCTTCAGGACTAAATGAAGCAGAAATCAAAAAAATGATTAATGATGCAGAAAAAAATGCTGAATCAGATCGAAAATTTGAAGAATTAATTCAAATACGAAATCAAGGTGATCAATTAATTCATAGTACAAAAAAACAATTAAATGAAAAATTGACAAAAATTCCAATTAAAGATCAAGAAAAAATAAAATCAGCTTTAAATGAACTGGAAATATCATTAAAAGGAGAAAATAAAGCTGATATTGAAAAAAATATACAAAATCTTTTAAAAATTTCATCTAAGTTAACAGAAATTCATCAACAAAAACCAGACGATAATTCAAGCAATAAAAATCAATCCTCTACATCAAAAAAAGATGAAAATGTTGTAGATGCAGAATTTGAAGAAATAAAAGATTCGAAAAAATAATTATATTAAATTTAAAAAATAATTATAATAGTCTAACAACTAACACGGGCGTAGAAAAAATCTACGCCCGTGTAATTATTTGAAATGTAGGAAGAGTGATAATGGGAAAAAAAGATTACTATAAAGTTCTAGGAGTTTCAAAAACAGCCGAAGAACGTGAAATTAAAAAAGCATATAAACGATTAGCAATGAAATATCATCCTGATCGAAATCAGGGAGATAAAAATGCTGAAAATATATTTAAAGAAATAAAAGAAGCATATGAAGTATTAATTGATGAAGAAAAACGACATGCATATGACCAATACGGACATGCAGCTTTTGAAAATGGTCAAAATCAAAATTCTACATATAACACCTTTACTAGCTCTTCAGATTTTAGTGATATTTTTGGAGATGTTTTTGGTGATATTTTTGGAGGTAGTAGAAATCAAAGAGTTAAAAAAGGTGCTGATTTATGTTATAATATGAATATTTCTTTAGAAGAAGCAGTTAAAGGTATTATCAAGGAAATACAAATTCCAACATTTCAAAAATGTAAAACTTGTTATGGATCTGGAACTAAAACAGGAAGTAAACCTCGTAAATGCTCTACCTGTCATGGAAAAGGACAAATACATATAAGAAAAGGATTTTTTACAGTTCAACAATCTTGTCCTACATGTCATGAAAAAGGAACTATAATTCATGATCCATGTCACATATGTCGTGGTCAAGGTAGAGTTAAAACTAATAAAATATTATCAGTAAAAATTCCACCTGGAATTGATACAAACGACAGAATTAGATTAAATAATGAAGGAGAAGCTGGTATTAACGGTGCTCAATCAGGAGATTTATATATTCAAATTACAGTAAATAAACATCCTATTTTTGAACGAGAAGAAAACAACCTTTATTGTGAAGTTCCAATAAATTTTACCATGGCAGCTTTAGGCGGAGAAATTACAGTTCCCACTTTAGATGGTCGAGTGAAACTAAAAATACCATCTGAAACACAATCAGGAAAACTTTTTCGTATTCGAGGAAGAGGTGTTAAATCTGTTCAAAATAGAAGACAAGGTGATTTATTATGTCGTGTAGTTGTGGAAACACCAATTAACCTAAATGAACAGCAAAAATATCTTTTAAATGAATTAGGAAAAAGTTTAAATGGATTTAAAGGAGAAAAAAATACACCTCGATCAAAAAGATTTTTTGATGGAGTAAAAAGATTTTTTGATGAATTAACTAAATAAAATTTTATAAAGTATTGCTTCTTAATAAAAATTAGAGGCAATACTATTATATAAAATTTAATTATAATTTAATTTTTTGATTTTTAGTGATAAAATAGATTTATGCCTTGCAGCTTTATTTTTATGTATTATTCCTTTTGTTGAATATTTATCAATAATAGGCTGCATATTTTTAAAAGCATCCTCTGCTTTTTTTTTATCTCCAGAAGTAATAGCTAATCTAACTTTTTTTATAAAATTTCGAACCTTTGAACGTTGACTTACATTTTTTTTTCGACGTTGTTCAGACGTTATAGAATATTTTTTTGCTGCTTTAATATTTGCCAATGTTCACTCCTAAATAATTATTTTAAAATTGAGATATATTTAAGAAATATTGAGATATATTTAAGAAATACAAATAAAAAACAAAAAAATTAATAAATATGATAAATTAATTATTAAATTATTATATATTAAGTAAAATATAAAACAAATTAAATATAAAATTTTTTATTTAACATTTTTATAGGTTAATTTTAAAATGAAGATTATACGAGGTATCTATCATTTAAAAAAAATCAACTCTAATTCTGTCGTAAGTATTGGAAATTTTGATGGAGTTCATTTAGGACATCAAAAATTACTTTCAACAGTATATAAAATAGGAACAGAAAATAATATGTTAAAAATCATTATCCTATTTGAACCTCAACCATTAGAGTTTTTTAATAATAAAAATCCTCCTAAAAGAATTACAAAATTTTTTCAAAAAATTAAATATATTGAATTATATAAAATTGATATTGTTATATGTATTAAATTTAATAAATTTTTTTCTAATCTTAATCCAAAAGAATTTGTTAAAAAAATATTAATTAAAAAATTAAATATAAAATTTATTATATCTGGAGAAGATTTTAAATTCGGCTCCAAAAGAAATGGAAATATTTCTTTTCTTGAAAAAATTAGTAAAAAATATAATTTTAGTATTATTAAAATAAAATCAATATATAAAAATAATATTAAAGTTAGTAGTACCAATATCAGAAAATATTTATTAAAAAATGATATCGAATCAGCTAAATTGTTACTTGGTAGAAGATTTAGTATTATTGGTCGTGTAATTTATGGAAAACAAATTGGTAGAAAATTAGGTTTTCCTACAGCAAATATAAAACTGAATAATAATATTTCTATAAATAATGGAGTATATGCAGTTAAAGTAAATTATTTCTTAGAAAAAAAAATATATCTAGGAATATGTAATATAGGAATTAAACCAAGTTTTAATAATATAAAAATTAATAAATTACTCGAAGTACATTTATTTAATACAGATATTGATTTATATGAAAAAAAAATAGAAATTTTTCTATATAAAAAAATAAGAAATGAATATTTTTTTACATCACAAGAAAAATTAAAAAAACAAATTTTTGAAGATGTTAAAATCGTAAAACAATATTTTAATATTTTAGATCAAAATTTATTAATAAGATAAAATTATGAATGATTATAAAAAAACTTTAAATTTACCTTATACAAAATTTTCTATGCGAGCTAATTTAATTCAAAAAGAACCTGATATCTTAAAAAAATGGTATGAAGATAAACTTTACCAAGAAATTAGAAACAAGAAAAAAAATCAAAAAATTTTTTTTCTACATGATGGACCACCATATGCCAATGGAAATATTCACATTGGACATGCAGTCAATAAAATTCTAAAAGATATCATAATTAAATCAAAAAATTTATCTGGTTTTGATGCTCCATATATACCTTCATGGGATTGTCACGGATTACCTATTGAGCAAAAAGTTGAAGAAAAATTAGGTCTATATAAAAAATCAATTAATACATTTAAATTTCAAGAAGAATGTCGAAAATATGCAAATCAACAAGTAAAAAAACAAAAAAAAGATTTTATTAGATTAGGAGTTATAGGAGATTGGGATAACTCTCATCTTACGATGAACTATAAAAATGAAGCTAATATAATAAAAACACTCTCTAAAATTATTAAAAATAAATATTTATATCAAGATTTCAAACCAATATACTGGTGTTTAACATGTGAATCATCTTTATCTGATGCAGAAATTGAATATTTAAATAAAAAATCAGATGCAATTTTTGTTTTAATGGAGATTCATTCAAAATATTTAAAAAAAATATTAAATATTAATACATTAAATAATAAAAAAATATATTTACCTATTTGGACAACTACTCCATGGACCCTTCCATCTAGTAGAGCAATTACTGTACATCCAGATTTTCAATACGATTTAATTGAAACTGAAATGTATAATTTAATTATAGCAAAAAATCTAGTAAAAAAAACAATTAAGATTTTAAAAATAAAAAATTGGAAAAATTTAACTTCTTTAATAGGTAAAAAATTAGAAAATATTAAAGTTTTACATCCATTTTTAAATAAAATTTTATTACCTGTAATATTAGGAAAACATATTACTCTTGATGTAGGTACAGGATCTGTTCATACAGCACCAGATCATGGTTTAGATGATTATATTATTTGCCAAAAATATAATATTAAAACAGTGCATTTAATAGATCATAAAGGTTATTTTAAAAAAAACATACATCCAGAGTTAAATGATATTAATATTATTGAAGCTAATAAAAAAATTATTCAACTATTAACTCATAATAATCATTTATTACATCACGAAATTTTAAAACATAGCTATCCACATTGCTGGCGACATAAAACCCCAATTATATTTAGAGCAACCCCGCAATGGTTTATTGATATTAATAAAAATAATTTAAAAAAGAAAATAATTAATGAAATTAATAAAGTTTTATGGATACCTAAATGGGGAAAATCTCGACTAAAAGAGATGATTAAAAATAGACCTGATTGGTGTATATCAAGACAAAGACAGTGGGGAGTTCCAATGTCAATTTTTATACATAAAAAAACAGGACAAATACACCCTAAAAATCATTTAATTATGGAAAAAATAATTAAAAAAATAGAAAAAGAAGGTATTCAAGCTTGGTGGAATATTAATTTATCAGAAATATTGGAAAAAGAACATGATATATATCATCAAATCTTTGATATATTAGATGTATGGTTTGAATCAGGAAACACACATACATCAATTGAATATAAAAATAAAAAAAATAAAAAAAATTATGCAGATATGTTTTTAGAAGGTTCAGATCAACATAGAGGTTGGTTTATGTCATCTTTAATAATATCAATGCTAATTAATAAAAAAGCACCATATTCTCAAGTTTTAACACATGGCTTTGTAGTTGATAAAAAAGGCCAAAAAATGTCTAAATCGATTGGTAATACTATTAGTCCCAATGATATAATAAATAAATTAGGTGCAGATATTTTAAGACTTTGGGTTGCTTCATCAAATTACACTAATGATATTGTTATTTCTAATGAAATTTTAAAACGAACATCAGATATTTATCGAAGAATAAGAAACACTACACGTTTTATGTTAGCAAATATAAACGATTTTAATCCAAATAAGGATATTATTTCTAAAGAAAATATGATTTTTTTAGATAAATGGGCTGTTGCTCAAACAAAAATAGTACAAGAAGAAATTATTAAATTTTATAATGAATATAATTTTCATGCAATTATAAAAAAATTAATGTACTTTTGTTCTATTGATATGGGTTCTTTCTATCTAGATATTATTAAAGATAGACAATATACTTTAAAAAAAAATAGCTTAGAAAGAAGAAGCTGTCAAACTGCAATATATTATATAATTAATGCACTTGTACGTTGGATATCACCTATATTATCATTTACTGCTCATGAAATATGGAATTATTTACCTGGAATCAATTCAAAATACGTATTTACAGAAGAATGGTTTGATCAACTATTTGATTTAGACGCCACAAATATTTTAAATCATCAATTTTGGCAAGAACTAATTAAAATTAAAAATGAAGTAAATAAATTTATAGAAGAAGAAATACAAAATAAAAAAATTAACAACTCATTAGAATCATCTATTACACTATATGTAAAACCTGAAATAAAAAATAAATTAAATATTTTAAAAAATGAATTAAAATTTGTGTTTTTGACATCTGAAGTAATTCTAAAAAAATACGAAATAGCACCAAAAAATACAAAAAAAAGCACATTAAAACCAGAATTTAAATTTTTATTAAAAAAAACTAAAAATGAAAAATGTCCAAGATGCTGGCATTATAATATTGTTTTTACTAAAAATAATTATGAAATATGTGAACGTTGTATTCTAAATACAAAAGGGGATGGTGAAAAACGAACTTTTATATGAAAAAAATATATAAAAATTATTATTATATTATCATTATTCTGATAATAACATTAGATGTTTTTTCTAAATATTGGATTTTGAATTATTTATATTTGTATGAAAATAAAAAAATTTTATCAATATTGAATTTATTTCATGTGCATAATTATGGTATAGCATTTAGTATTTTATCAAATAAAACATTATGGAATAGATTTTTTTTATCACTAATAAATATAATTATTATATTATTAATATTCAAAGAACTTATAAACCTAAAAATAAAATATAAAAAATTATCTTATTGTTTTATTATTTCAGGAGCAATAGGTAATTTAATAGATCGTCTATATTATGGATTTGTCATAGATTTTATCGATATACATATTAAAAATTGGCATTTTCCAACATTTAATATATCTGATTTTAGTATATTTATTGGGATAATTATATACATAAAAAGATATATAAAATTTTAAAAAAATAATTTAATATACTGACAATAAAAAAAATATATTTTTTAAACGTAAATATTTTTAGAGAATTCTAATATGCATATTGTATTAGCTAATCCAAGAGGATTTTGTGCAGGTGTTAAAAGAGCCATTTCCATTGTAGAAAATGCTTTAAAATTTTATAAAAAAGTTATTTATATCAAACATGAATTAGTACACAATAAATATATTATTGAAAAATTACGTAAAAAAAAAGTTATATTTGTTGAAAAAATTTCAGATATCCCTAATTATTCAATCGTTGTTTTTTCTGCGCATGGAGTATCAAAAAAAACTAAAGAAGAAGCTATAAAAAAAAAATTAATTATTTTAAATGCAACTTGCCCACTAGTAACAAAAGTGCACAAAGAAGTTGAAAATTCAAGTAAAAAAGGTATAGAAACTATTTTTATTGGTCATAAAAATCATCCTGAAGTAATTGGAACATTGGGTCATTATAATAATAAAGATAGTAAAATACATCTAATTCAATCAATTAAAGATATAAAAAAAATATCAGTTAAAAACAATAGAAAATTAAATTACTTTACACAAACAACATTATCTATTAAAAACACTCAAAATATTATTAAATCTTTAAAAAAAAAATTTCCATATATTTCTGGCCCCAAAAAAGAAGATATATGTTATGCAACAACTAATCGACAAAATGCCATTCTTAAATTATCAAAAATTTCTAATATAATATTTGTAATTGGTTCAAAAAATTCTTCTAATACTAATCGTTTAACAGAAATAGGAAAAGAAACAGGAATATATACAAAACAAATTGAATCATTTTTAGAGATTAAAAAAAAATGGATAAAAAATAAAAAATATATTGGTATTACTGCAGGAGCATCAGCACCTGAATTTTTAGTAAAACAAGTAGTAAAGTACTTGCAAAAAATAGGTGCTATAACAATAAAAGAAATGCCAGGAACTAAAGAAGAAATTACTTTTAATATTCCTAAAAACTTATTTTTATAATTAAACTAAGAAATTATTATGAATAAAAAAATAACTCGAATCGCAATTAGCGGTCCCTTAGGTAGAATGGGAAAAATATTAATTAAAGAAATACAAAAAAATAAAAAAATTTGTTTAACATCTACGATAGCAAGAAAAAATAATCCATTTATTAATCAGGATGTTGGAGAAGTAATAGGTATAGGTAAAATAGGAGTATTAATTCAAGATAGAATAGATATAAAAAAAAATAATTTCGATGTATTAATTGATTTTACAAATCCAAAAAGCACATTGAAACATTTAAAATACTGTAATATATTTAAAAAAAATATGATTATTGGTACAACTGGATTTACATATGAAGAAAATAAAATAATTACTTCATATTCAAAAAATATTTCTATATTAAAATCTGCAAATTTTAGTATAGGAATAAACTTAATTTTTGAACTAGTAAAAAAAACTGCTCAGATAATAGGTAATACTTCAGATATAGATATTATAGAATTTCATCATCGTAATAAAATTGATATTCCTTCAGGAACTGCTTTAACTATTGGAGAAAAAATAGCAAAAATCATGAAATTAAATTTAGATCAAGATTCATTATATTATAAAAAAGGAATAGGAAAATCTAGAAAGTTGAAAAAAATTGGATTTTCTAGTATAAGATCAGGGAATATAATTGGTAAACATTCTGTTATTTTTACAAATCCAAAAGAAGAAATTAAAATTACTCATACAGCTTTTAATAGAAAATGCTTTGCTCAAGGAGCAATTCAAACTGCTATTTGGATTTCTTCAAAAAACCAAGGAATATTCAGTATGAAAGATTTTTTAAAAAGTATATTATAAAAATTTTTAAAATCTCAATATAAAATTATTTATTACTTTAAAAAAATAGAAATAAATGAATATATAAAATATTAATGATGATAATAGACAAAAATATTAATTTTAGTTAAAATAAAATCTAATTTTTTCAAAATATTTTAATATTATTTAAATTTAACCAAAATTGAAAAAATTTTTTGGAGGATGCTTTGGGCCAATCAGCAGTATTAGTTTTAGAAGATGGCACTAAATTTTGTGGACGTTATATCGGAGTTAAAGGAATAACTGTAGGAGAAATTGTTTTTAATACATCAATAACTGGGTACCAAGAAATTATTACCGACCCTTCTTATTCAAATCAAATTGTAACATTAACACACCCTCATATTGGAAATATCGGAACTAATCATAATGATGAGGAATCATCTAAAATACATATACGTGGTTTAATTATTCGTGATATTTCACCAATATCAAGTAATTACCGAAGTGAAAAAAATTTTTCTTCTTACTTAAAAGAAAATAATATAATAGCAATATCAGATATTGATACAAGAAAATTAACACGTATTTTACGAATGAAAGGATCTCAAAATGGATGCATTATTACAGATACTAAAGAAAATTATTTTATAGCACATGAAAAAGCAAAAAAATGTTTAAGTTTACAAGGATTAGATTTAGCTAAAAAAGTAACTACTAAAAAAATTTATAATTGGAACAAAGGTAGTTTTACTTTGCATAAAAAACATAATCTTCAAAAAAAAAATTTATTTCATATTATTGTATATGATTTTGGTGTAAAACGAAATATATTACGTATGCTAGTAGATAGGGGATGTTATCTAACTGTAGTACCTGCTACTACAAATATAAAAACAGTATTAAATTTAGCTCCTGATGGAATTTTTTTATCAAATGGACCAGGGGATCCAAGACCTTGTAATTATGCAATTAAAACTATTCAATATTTTTTAAAAATTAATCTTCCAATATTTGGGATATGCTTAGGACATCAACTTCTTGCATTAGCTAGTGGAGCTAATATTATTAAAATGAAATTTGGCCATCATGGTGCTAATCATCCAGTAAAAGAATTAAAAACAAACCGAGTAATGATTACTTCTCAAAACCATAGTTTTACAGTTGATATCAAAAATATACCAAATAATATTTCTATAACACATACTTCTCTATTTGATGGTACTTTACAAGGACTACGTTTAAAAAATAAGCTTGCTTTTAGTTTTCAGGGACATCCAGAAGCTAGTCCTGGGCCACACGATGCTTCTTCTTTATTTGATCATTTTATAAAATTACTTAATCAATCAAAATTCAGTAATTAGTTAGGAAAAAAAAATGCCTAAATCTACTGATATAAAATCCATTTTAATTCTTGGGGCAGGTCCTATTATTATTGGACAAGCATGTGAATTTGATTATTCAGGCGCGCAAGCATGCAAAGCGCTTTATGAAGAGGGTTATAAAGTTATCCTTGTTAACTCTAATCCAGCTACTATCATGACTGACCCATATATGGCTCATGCTACATATATTGAACCTATCCACTGGAAAATAGTAAAAAAAATTATAATTAAAGAAAAACCAGATGCACTATTACCTACAATGGGCGGCCAAACAGCATTAAATTGTGCTTTAGAACTAAATCATAGAGGAATATTAAAGAAATTTAATGTAAAAATTATTGGTGCTACAATTGATGCAATCAATAAAGCAGAAAATAGAAAATTATTCGAATTTTCAATGAAGAAACTCAATCTAAACACAGCAAAATGTGGAATTGCAAATAATATTAAAGAAGCTCAAATAGTTTTAAAAAATGTAGGATTCCCATGTATTATTCGACCTTCTTTTACTATGGGTGGAAACGGTGGGGGGATTGCTTACAACCAAGAAGAATTTGAAGAAATTTGTGAAAGAGGTTTGAAGTTATCTCCTACCAATGAATTACTAATTGATGAATCATTAATTGGTTGGAAAGAATATGAAATGGAAGTTGTAAGAGATAAAAATAATAATTGTATTATTGTATGTTCAATTGAAAATTTAGACCCAATGGGAATTCATACAGGAGATTCAATTACTATAGCACCAGCTCAAACTTTAACTGATAAAGAATATCAAGTTATGAGAAATGCATCTATAAAAATTTTACAAGAAATTGGAGTAGAAACAGGAGGTTCTAATGTACAATTCGCAATTAACCCTAAAAATGGTCGAATGATTGTAATTGAAATGAATCCAAGAGTATCACGTTCTTCTGCATTAGCATCTAAAGCTACAGGGTTTCCAATAGCAAAAATAGCTGCTAAATTAGCAGTAGGATATACATTAGATGAATTAGCTAATGATATTACAGGTAATGGTACAACAGCATCATTTGAGCCATCAATAGATTATATAGTTACAAAAATACCTAGATTTAATTTTGAAAAATTCCCAGGATGTAATGATAGATTAACTACTCAAATGAAATCTATCGGAGAAGTAATGGCTATAGGAAGAACTTTTCAAGAATCAATACAAAAAGCCATTAGAGGATTAGAAATTGGACTTAGTGGATTTGACTCTAAAATACCTAAACTTGATCCAAAATATTTAATAAAAATTAGACGTGAATTAAAAGAAGCTGGTGCTGAAAGAATTTGGTATATTGGAGATGCTTTTAGATTAGGTATGTCTATAGATAATGTATTTGAATTAACATCTATTGATCCATGGTTTCTTGTACAAATTCAAGAAATTATATATTTAGAAGAAAAAATTAAAAATTATAGTTTAATGGAATTAAATTATAAATTTTTATATTTTATTAAAAGAAAAGGTTTTTCAGACTTACGCATATCAATTTTAACTAATACAAAAGAAAAAGATATACGTAATCTAAGATATCAATTAAATTTACATCCTGTTTATAAAAGAATTGATACATGTTCAGCTGAATTTTCTACTGAAACGGCGTATATGTATTCTACTTGGGAAGATGAATGTGAATCTCAACCAATTAAAAATGAAAAAAAAATTATTATAATAGGAGGTGGTCCTAATAGAATTGGACAAGGTATAGAATTTGACTATTGTTGTGTACATGCAGCACAAGCATTAAGAAAAGATGGTTTTGAAGCAATTATGATAAATTGTAATCCAGAAACTGTATCTACTGATTATGATACTTCGGATCGACTATATTTTGAACCAATTACATTAGAAAATGTTTTAGAAATAGTAAGAATTGAAAAACCTAAAGGAGTTATTATTCAATATGGTGGACAAACACCTTTAAAATTAGCAAAAGAATTTGAAAAAGAAAAAATACCAATTATTGGAACAAAACCAGATTCTATTGATCAAGCAGAAGATAGAAATAGATTTCAAAAAATTGTAAAAAAATTAAATTTAAAACAACCTTTAAATTCAATAGTTTTCAAATTAGAAGAAGCTCATCAAAAAGCATTAAAAATTGGTTATCCTATTATGGTTCGACCATCTTATGTTTTAGGTGGAAGATCTATGGAAATTGTTTATAAACCATCTGAGCTAAGTAGCTACTTTAAAACTACAATAAATAAAAAAAATAATAATCCAATTTTATTAGATCAATATTTAAATTATGCAACTGAAGTAGATGTAGATGCAATATGTGACGGAGAAACAGTATTAATTGGTGGTATTATGGAACATATCGAACAAGCTGGAGTTCATTCTGGAGATTCAGCATGCTCTTTACCAGCATATACACTGACAAAAAAAACTCAAGATAATATTAGAGAACAAGTAAAAAAATTAGCTTTAGAGTTATCTGTTAAAGGACTTATGAATGTACAATTTGCAATTAAAAATAATGATATATACATTATTGAAGTAAATCCAAGAGCATCTCGAACTGTTCCATTTGTATCAAAAGCTACAGGATTAGCACTTGCAAAAATCTCTGCACGTGTCATGTATGGTAAAACATTAAAACAACAAGGTTATACAAAAGAAATTATTCCATCATATTTTTCAGTTAAAGAAGCAGTACTTCCTTTTGATAAATTTCAAGAAGTAGATCCTATACTAGGACCAGAAATGAGATCTACAGGTGAAGTAATGGGTATTGGAAAAAGTTTTTCAGAAGCATTTTCAAAAGCAATGCTAAGTGCACATACAAATATGAAAAAGTCTGGTCGTGTATTACTATCAGTTAGAGATAATGATAAAAAAAATATTGTAGATTTAGCTATTAAATTGAAAAAATTTGGTTTTAAAATCGATGCAACTAAGGGGACATCTATAGCCCTGAAAAAATCTGGAATTATTTCTAGACTAGTAAATAAAGTACATGAAGGTAGACCACATATACAAGACCGTCTAAAAAATGGAGAATATGCATATATTATTAATACAACATCTTGTCATCAAGGAATTAGAGATTCAAAATTAATTTGTCGTAGTGCATTACAATATAAAGTACATTATGACACAACAATTAATGGCGCATTTGCAACAGTTATGGCATTAAATGAAAATCCTACAAAAAATATAATATCATTACAAAAACTTCATAAAAAAATAAATTTATTTTAAATTAAAAACAACATATTTAATAAATATGTTGTAAAAAAATTACAATTTTTTAAAAATATAAACAATATGAACATTAGTTTAATTGCTGCTATTTCCAATAATCTTATTATTGGTAATCATAATCAAATACCATGGAACCTTCCAAAAGATTTAAAATGGTTTAGAAAAAATACAATATATAAAAATATTATTATGGGTCGTTTAACTTGGGAATCTATTAAAAATCCATTACCCATGCGTACTAATATAGTCATAAGTCATAAAAAAATTAATAAAAAAAATATTATATGGGCTAATTCAATTCACAATGCAATTATTTCCGCACATTTAAAAAATAAAAAAAATGAAGAAATTATGGTAATTGGAGGAGAAAAAATATATAAACAAATGTTATTTTATGCTAATAAATTATACCTAACCCATGTTAATTGTAATATTTCTGGAGATACATATTTTCCTAAATATACAATGTTCAAAAAATGGAAAACAATATTTAAAAAAGAAATTAAAAAAGATAGTAAGCATGCTTATGATTTTCTTTTGGAAATATTAATAAGATAATATTTGATATTAAATTTTTATATATTTTTTTGATAAGGTTGGAAAAAACATTTCTTATCTTCCCATCTTAACATAAATAATTCTCCACCCCAACAACAACCATTATCTAATGGAAAAAATTTAAAAGGAACTTTTGTTCCTTTTAAAGAAGACCAGTGTCCGAAAATAATAGAATATTCATTTATAGTCTTTTTTAATGTAAGAAACCATGGTAATAACAATTTATCTTTAATTAAATCAGGAGATTGTTTATATATTAAGTTTAATTTTCCATTAGGATAACAATATCTTATGCGTGTAAAAACATTAATAATATATTTTAATCGATTATTTTTTTGAGAATTAAAATCCAAATAATCTACTTTGTTATTTAAAATTGATTTTAAAAATAAACAATAATCACTACTTGATAAAATATTTTTAATTTCTAATGCATATTTTTTTGTTGTTTCGATATTCCAATTCGGGCTAATACCTGCATGTACCATAATAATTTTCTCTTTTTCATCAATTCTTAAAAAAGATTGAGCACGAAGCCAATTAATTAATTTATCACTATCTTTAGCATTTAAAATGCTATCAAAAAAATTTTTCTTTTTATTTTTCTTAATACCAGAATATACTGCAATTAAATTTAAATCATGATTTCCAAGAACTACTTTTATTCTATCTCTAATAGAGTATAAATATCTTAATACTTCTAAAGAATTTGGACCCCTAGAAACTAAATCTCCTGCAATCCATAAATAATCTGTTTTAGTATTAAAACCTGATTTTTTTAAAAGTAACTTAAATTCTTTATAACAACCATGAATATCACTAATGAAATATCTGCTCATAATTTTTATTACTTAAAAAGTATATGTTTTAAATTTATATTATTTTTTACTATATAATTAGATAACTTACAATATTTTGATATAGAAATATTTTCTGGTCTTAGTTTTAAATCAATGCCTAATTCAATTAAAATTTTTTCAGAAAATATTTTACCTAAACTATTACGTAACATTTTTCTTCTTTTTCGAAAAGCGATATTAGTAATATCACTTAAAACATTAATGTCAAAAGTAAAATAAGGCGAATACTTAGTATATGGAATCAAATTAACAAATACAGAATCAACTTTAGGTCTAGGTTTAAAACATTTTGAAGGAACATATAATATTTTTTTTATACTACAATAATATTGAGCTATAATACTTAACCGACAATATGACTTATTTCCTGGAGCAGCTATTAAACGTTCTGCTACTTCTTTTTGTAACATAAAATTCATATCTTTAATTATTTTATTTTTTTTAAATAAAGATAATATTAAAGGTGTAGAAATATTATATGGTAAATTACCAAAAATTCGAATTAATTCATTTTTTTGACTTAATAATTTAAAATAATTAAATTTTAAAGCATCTTCACAAAATACTATTAACTTAGAATAAAATGAATATTTTTTTAACCTTATTAATAGATTTTTATCAATTTCAATAACAATTAATTTATCTATTATATTACAAATAGGTTGAGTTAATGCGGCCAAACCAGGTCCAATTTCAACTAATTTTTGATTTAATTTTGGATTAATAAATCTAATTATTTTTTGAATTACATTGTAATCTACAAGAAAATTTTGACTAAATTTTTTTAAAGAGATATATTGTTTCATTTATTTTATAAATTAATTAAAATATTTAAAATATTTTATTACAAAAAATATTAAATATAAAATTTATTTTCTTTTAAATATTATTAATAATAAAAAATAAAAATTTTAAAAAATATCTATATAAGATGTATCTTTTAATTCTTGAATCCAACTTTTTTTTACTTTTTTTATTTCATCTTTTAGTAAAATTTGATAAATTTTTTCTTTTTCTAATTTCCATGTTTGATCTACTTTACGTTTTCCTAATAATTTAATTATATGCCACCCAATACTAGATTTAATTGGCTTACTAATTTCATTAATATTTAAATTAATTAAAATATTTTTAAAAGAATAATTTAATAATCGTTTTGATAACCATCCTAAATCGCCTTTTTTATGAATCGAATACATATCATGAGAGAAATTTTTGACAGCATATTCAAAACTATAACGTTTTAATTTCATAGCATGATATATTTTAAAAATATTTTTTTTAGCCTCTATTTCTTTTAATATAATTGAAGGACGTATTAAAATATGCTGAATATGAAATTCAGTTTCTATTTTTTCTATATGATTATTTTTAATATCATTAACTTTTAAAATATAAAAACCTTTTTTTCCTAAAATCGGTCCTAATATCTGATTTTTTTTAAAAATATATAATTTATCAAAAAATAACTTTCTTAAATTTTTTAAAAAATCTAAAGGTATATTTTCTATTAAAAAAATATCTTTATTTTTTTTAAAATAATTATAAAAATAATCAAAATTAGAATTTTTAATTTTATTAAAAAGATTATTCATTAAAATTTTTTGATTGAAAATTATTTTTTTATCTATATTATTTTTAAAAGGTAAAATAATGCATTTTAAGTCAATTTTTTTTAATTCATTTGTTTTATTTATTATTTTTTTTAATAAAAAATATATTTTTTTTTCAGAAACATGCACACGATTTTTCAATATATAATCTTGTACTATCTTAATTTTTAATGAATTTTTAATATTTGTTAAATAATCTTGATAACTAAAAAAACTATTAGTATTATTCAATATAATATTATTTTTTAATTCTTCTACAGTAATATGATTTTTAAAAGCAATATTTTGAAGAATAGCATTTACTTGATAATCAGTTACTACAATATTTAATTTATTTGCTTCTTCTAAAATTAAATGATCTATAATTAATTTTTGAAGCATTTTATCTTTTAAAAAATTTATTTTAAAAGGTGTTTTAAAATTATTTTTTTCTTGTTTTAAATAAAAAAGCATTTGATTCAAATCTTTATTTAATATAACTTGATTATTTACAACTGCAATAATTTTATCAACTTCAAAAGTTCTAGCAAAACAAACTGAAAAAAAACTTAATAACATATGTAAAATTAAAATTAAATAAACTCTCATTTTTTTATTCTTCTTTATTTAAAAAAAATTAATATAAATAAATTTCGGTACAATCTTGAATTTTTTATTCTTCAAATTTGAAATATATATTTTTTAAAAATTTTAAAAACATTTTCTTGAGATTATTATAAAAAAAATATAAAGTATAAAGTTAAAAATAAAATAATTAATAATATAAAATTAAAATAAAACTAATTAAAACTAATATTAAAAATGGATATTTATGGAATACTGGTTAATAAATTTAATAATAAATTCTTTAATGTATTCAATGCTTATAGTAGGTATAGTATCTTTTTTAGAGTCTCTTGCATTAATTGGATTATTACTTCCTGGAATAGTATTGATGACAACATTAGGTACATTTATTGGTAATGGAAAAATACCTTTCTATCCTGCTTGGCTTTCAGGAATAATTGGATGTTTACTAGGAGATTGGGTATCATATTATCTTGGATTATACTTTAAAAAAAGTTTATATAATCTTAATTTTTTAAAAAAACACTATTCAATACTTGAAAAAACTAAATTATTATTATATAAACATAGTTTTTTAACAATTTTAGTTGGACGTTTTATAGGCCCAACAAGACCTTTAATACCTATGGTTTCTGGTATGCTAAAACTACCATTAAAAAACTTTATATTACCTAGCATTATAGGATGTATATTATGGCCACCAATATATTTTTTTCCAGGAATTATTACAGGCGTTACAATTAATATACCTACTGATTCTAATAATAATTATTTCAAATGGTTTTTATTAAGTATTGCTATTTTATTTTGGATTGGAATCTGGTCGACATCGAAATGGTGGAAAATAAAAAATATAAAAAATAAAAATCATATGAATATTCTTCAAAAAAATATTGGTTATATAGCATTTATATTTTTAATATTTGGATTAATTGGTTTAATATTAATACAATTCCATCCTACAATGTTAATTTTTAGAAAAGTATTATCAAAAATATTATAATTACTCAATATAGTAAATCTATATTTATTATAGTATACCTGAAAAATATTTTTAAACATATAAAAAATCAATATGTAATAATTTTAATTTAAATACATGCCGCTGAACTGAATGTACTTTAACTTTATATTCTTTATCTTTAACTAACAATAATAATGTTTCTTTATAAAAATCTATTTTTTTTTGTAAATTAAAAACAGAATTATGATTGAGAATTAAAGATAAAGGTTTTTTATTTACACCATATAAAATAGCTGGTAATTTATTTTTTATTCGTAATTTTCTACTAAAACTTGTTCCTTTATGTTTTCTAATTTCCGCATGAATAATTAACACAATATATTCCTTCTAAAAATAAAATACATATTAAAATAAAATTTATTTCAATGATTTTAACCAAGCGATTTCTTTATCCCATATATTAGGATTACTAGTTTCTAAGATCATAGGAATATTAATAAAATTATTATTTCTAAGAATCCATTTAAAAACATATTTACCAATATAACCTAAACCTAAACTTTCATGTCGATCAATACGACTATTTAGCATTTTTTTTGAATCATTTAAATGAAAACCTTTTAAATATTTTAATTCTATTAAATTTAAAAACTGATCAAAAGTATTTTGACAATCTTTTTCTGTTCGTAAATCATAACCTGCAGCAAATAAATGACAAGTATCAAGACAAATTCCAATTCTTGATTTATTATCTATATTGCTTAAAATTTTAAATAAATGTTCAAAAGAATAACCAACATTTGTACCTTGTCCAGCAGTATTTTCTATTAAAAGTATTATATTTTTTGTTTTTTCTAAAGCCAAATTAATTGATTTAGAAATTCTTAATAAACAAGAATTTTCTGAAATTTTTTTTAAATGACTACCTGGATGAAAATTTAAAAAAGATAACCCTAATTGATTACAACGATTAATTTCATCAATAAATGCTGTACGAGATTTTTTTAATAAATCATCATCAGGATGACCTAAATTAATTAAATAACTACCATGTGGTAAAATTTTGTCAAAAAGAAAATTATATTTAATACAAGCTTTTCGAAAATTATTTATATTTATTTGACTTAAAGGTGCAACATTCCATTGAAGTTGATTTTTAATAAATAACGAAAAAGCTGTAGATTTTAATTGGAACGCCCGAATTACTGAGTTTTCTAAACCTCCTGAAGCACTAACATGTGCACCAATATATCTCATTATACTTTCCATATTAAAAAATTAATTTTTTATTTATTAAATATTAAATATTTATATATTTTAATAATATAATACTGATAAAAAATATTTTAATCAATTAAATTAAAATAATATATTTATATTTATTTTTTTAAAAAACTCATTAATAATTAAATTATTTTAATTTTAAATCAAACCTAATATACTACTAATATTTTTTATTATTTTATATTTTTAAAATTAAAACGTTTTTAATACTATTTATTTTCAAAATCTATACTAAATATATATTGTCTTATATATTGAGCAAATAATAGAATTCTCTTTCTTTTTTTTTTATATCATTATATTCTTTTAAAAAAATAGAAATTTTTTAATTATAATATAATAACTTAACTTTTTAATAATTTTCAGAATATTTTATATTTACCTTTAAATATTAAATTTTTTATATAATTTTCTTCTAATATATAGATTATAAATCGCATTATATATAATATATAGACAAATCATATTTTTAATAAAGGTAAAAATGAAAAACTATCACAACACTTTTTATAATTTAATTCAAATTTTAAAAAAATATTGGATAAAAAAAGAATGCACTATCTATGAACCATTAGATTTACCAATGGGTGCAGGTACTTTTCATAATATAACATTTTTTGGAACAATTGGTCATCATCCTATTAAAGCTGCTTATGTTCAATGTTGTCGTAGACCTACAGACGGAAGATATGCTAAAAATCCAAATCGTTTACAAAATTACTATCAATTTCAAGTAATTATTAAACCACCTATAAAAAATATTCAAAATATATATTTAGAGTCACTGAATTTACTAAGAATTAACGAAAAAGATAACGATATACGTTTTATAGAAGATAATTGGGAAAATCCTACTCTAGGTGCATGGGGTGTTGGATGGGAGGTTTGGCTTAACGGAATGGAAATTACTCAATTTACTTATTTTCAACAAGTTGGTGGAATTGAATGTAATCCTGTTACTGTAGAAATTACATATGGTCTAGAAAGAATAGCTATGCATATTCAAAACAAATCTAATGTATATGATTTAATTTGGAATAAAAATAAATTCAATACAATTACTTATGGTGATATTTTTATACAAAATGAAATTGAACAATCAAAATACAATTTTGAATGTTCAAATATTAATTTATTATTCGAATATTTTGAAAAATATACTTTTGAAGCAAAATATTTAATTAATTTAAAAAAACCATTATTATTAGTTGCATATGAAAAAATATTACAAGCTAATCATATCTTTAACTTATTAGATGCAAGAAAATCAATCTCTAATAGTGAAAGACAAAATTATATTTTAAAAATTAGACAACTAACTAAAATACTTGCAAAAAAATATCTAGATTCAAGAAAAGATTAAAATTTTTTTATAATAAAATATAAAAGGAACATTAATGAAAAAAATTTTTTTAGTTGAAATAGGAACAGAAGAATTACCTGCAAAAATATTATATCAATTAATTACTTTATTTCATCAAAATACTATAGAAGAATTAAAATCATATGATATTCAATACAAAAAAATTGATTTTTTTGCTACTCCTAGAAGATTAGCATTAAAAATTTTTGATATTGATACACATCAAAAAATAAAAAAAATTCTTAAAAAAGGACCTTCTATACAAGATGCTTTTGATAAAAATGGAATACCAACTAAAGCTGCAAATTCTTGGGCTCAGCATTTAGGAATCCAAATAAAACAAGCCGATTATTTAAAAAATAAAAAAGGTCAATGGCTGATATATTATATTAAACAAAAACAAGAAAGCATAATAAAACTCCTTCCTAAAATAATAGAAATATCATTAAAAAAAATAAATATTAAAAATTTAATGCGATGGGAAATTAATAATAATAAATTTTTTCGACCTATTAGAAATATTTTAATGATATTAGATAATAAAATTATTAATAATAAAATTTTTAATCTTAAAACTCAAAAAAAACTTCATAATCATATTGCTTATAAAGAAAAAAAAATATGTCTTGATAATGCTAAAGATTATCCTCTTATTTTATTTAAACATAATCAAATAATAGCTAATTATAATGAACGAAAAGAAAAAATAAAAAAAGAAATACAAAAAATTGCAAAAATGATAAATGGGTATATAAAATTAAATATATTACTTTTAGAAGAAGTAAATTCAATGGTAGAATCTCCTATGAGTATTTTAGCTAGCTTTAAAAAAAAATATATTAAATATATACCTAGTAAAATTTTAATTTATATTATAGAAAAACAACAAAAATGTTTTCCAATCTATAATAATAAAAAGGAAATTCTACCTTATTTTATATTTACTACTAATGTTATTTTAAAAAATACTAAAAGAGTTATATTAGATAATGAAAGAGTTATGGAATCTAGACTAGCTGATATAATATTTTTTTTAAATAAAGATAATCAAATAAAATTATTAGATTATCTTCCATTATTAAAAAATGTTTTATTTTATAAAAATTTAGGAACTTTATATGATAAAACAATGCGATTAAAATCACTTGTTAATATAATATCTTACAATAATAAAAAAGATTTAATAAGAGCAGTAATATTATCAAAATGCGATCTAATTACAGATATGGTATGTGAATTTCCAGAATTACAAGGAATTATAGGAATGTATTATGCTATAAATAATCAAGAAAAATATAATATTGCTATATCTATTAAAGAACAATACTTGCCATCTTTTTCAGGAGATAAACTACCATCAACTATGCTTGGTTCAATATTATCTATTATTGATAAAATTGATACATTATCCGGTATGTTTTTAATTAATGAAATACCATTATCAAATCGAGATCCATTTGCTTTAAGAAGATCTGCAATTGGTATAATACGTATTATTTTACATCAAAAAATATCTTTAGACTTAAATATATTAATTATGCATAGTCTTAAAAAATATAATAAAAATACACTAAATCATATATTAGTCTATAATAAAATTATAGCTTTTTTAAAATCAAGATTAATGTTTTTTTATGAAAAAAAAGGATATAATATAAAAATTATTCAATCAGTATTAAATACTACATTTACAGATATTTTAGATATAAATCAAAGAATTAAGGCACTATCAAAATTTCAAAAAACAAAACAATCTGAATCAATTTTTACAACAATAAAACGAATATCTAATATATTAAAAAATAATTATAAAAATATAAATAACAATAAAATAAACATTAACCTTATACAAACAAAAGAAGAAAAAAAATTTTTTGAAGAAATAAAAATTTTTAATTACAATATAAAAAAATTATTTAAAGAAAAAAATTATGAATTAATTTTATCTGAATTTAAAAAAATTAAATATCCTGTAAATGAATTTTTTAAAAAAGTCAGAATAAATGATTGCAACCCTGAAATAAAAAATAATAGATTAATTTTATTAAAAAAAATAGAAAAAATTTTTTTTAATATCGCTGATTTTTCTTATTTATATTAAATAAAAAATAATAAAAATTTAAACTAATTAAAAATATTTTAGTTAATTTTTCTTAAAGAATCTAAAGTATTTTTAGGAAGCAATGCAGATATAAAATCTTTTTTAATTAAAACTTCACTAGTTTTATTTAACTCTAATAAAATATATCCATTTTCTGTAATATATTTAACACGGCCTAAAAAACCACTATTTGTCATAACTTCATCACCTATAGAAATATTATTCATAAGGTTTTTTCGTTCTTTTTCTTTTTTTTGTTGAGGGCGAAAAAGCATAAAATAAAAAATTAACAAAAAAATTACTAACATGATAACTAAAGAATAAGAATTACCTTCTATTGATTGATTCACTGCTGCATTTGCATTTTCTATTAAAAAATTCATTTATTGTATTCCTAATATATAATTAATATAGATTTATTTTTTTTGATTATAAAAATTTAAAACAAAATCATCAAATTTATTTTTTTTTATTGCATTTCTTATATTTAACATTAATGTTTGATAATAATATAAATTATGTATAGTATTTAAACGAATACCTAAAACTTCATTGCAAGAATCTAAGTGATGTAAATAAGAACGACTATAATTTTTACAAGTATAACAAAGACAATTTTTATCTAATACAGATAAATCTTTTTTATATTTAGAATTTCTAATTTTTATTATACCATTAGTTACAAATAAATGTCCATTTCTTGCATTTCGTGTAGGAATCACACAATCAAACATATCAATTCCACGAGAAACTCCTTCTACTAAATCTTCTGGTTTTCCTACACCCATTAGATATCTAGGTTTATTAATAGGTATCTTCGGTACAATATAATCTAATATATTATACATTTCAGTTTTAGATTCTCCAACTGCTAAACCGCCCAAGGCATATCCATCAAAATTTAATTCAATTAATTTTTTTAAAGAAATATCACGTAAAACTGGATATATTCCTCCATGAATAATCCCAAATAAAAGATGTGTATTTTTTTTATTTAAATCAAAATATAAACGACATTTTTTTGACCAATTTAATGATCTTTTCATAGAATTTTTTGTTTTTTGCCAATCCTTTGTATATGGGATACATTGATCAAAAATCATAATAATATTTGAACCTAAATTTAATTGTATCTTTATTGAAAGTTCAGGTGTTAAAAAAAAATTTTTTCCATTCACAGGGTTTTTAAATAAAACGCCTTCTTCATTAACTTTACAAAATCTTGAAAGACTAAATACTTGAAAGCCACCAGAATCTGTTAAAATAGGTCCATTCCAATTCATAAAGTTATGTAAATTACCATGTAATTTAATAATATCAAAACCTGGTCTTAAATATAAATGTAAAGCATTGGATAAAATAATTTCACTACCAGTATTTTTAATTTCTTCTGTACTAAGAGTTTTTACTGTTCCATATGTTCCTACAGGCATAAACAGAGGAGTTTCTATAATTTTATTATTAAAATGAAAAACTCCATATCTTGATTTTTTATCTTGATTTATAAGCTGAAATTTCATTTTTTTTCCATAAAATAAGTTTAATTTTATTTTTTAATAAAAAATTTTAATTTTTTATCTTTTCATAAGGAGCTAAATTATTATATGTTATATACATTGCATCTCCATAACTAAAAAAACGATATTTTTTCCTAATAGCTTCTTCATATGCATTAATAGTATTTTTATGACCTAAAAATGAAGAAACTAACATCATTAACGTTGATTTAGGAAAATGAAAATTAGTGATTAATGCATCAACAACATTATGTTTATAACCAGGATATATAAATATATTAGTATTTTGTGAATAATTTTTTTCATTATCCCATGAATGCGAATGATATACACTTTCTAAAGCACGCAATGTTGTAGTTCCTACAGCTATAATACGACCGCCTCTTTTTTTACATAATTTAATTTTATTAATTAATTCTGAAGATATATAAACCCATTCAGAATGCATAATATGTTTTTCTATTTGAAGAGTTTTAATAGGTGTAAATGTAGCACTACCTATATGCAAAGTAATAAATTCTATATCCACTCCTTTTTTAGATAGTTTTTGTAATAAAGGAATATCAAAATGTAAACCTGCAGTAGGCGCTGCAATAGAACCTAAATTTCTTTTATATATAGTTTGATATAATTTTTCATCGATTTTTATACTATGTCTTTTAATATAAGGGGGTAATGGTATAGATCCAAACTGATTGAAAATATTAATAATTGAACTTTTATAATTATCAAATTTAATTTCATAAAATGGTTTTTGATAATTAATTATAGAAGCTTTAATATTATTATTTTTCCCAAAAAAAATACTTGAATTAATTTTAACTGGGTTTGATGATTTAATATACACAAGTAAATGATTATTTTTTAATATTTTTTCAAGTAAAATTTCAACTTTTCCTCCACTTTCTTTTAAACCAAATAAACGAGCAGGAATTACTTCTGTATCATTAAAAATAATTAAATCACCAGAATTAATTTCATTTATAATATTAAAAAAAAAAGTATGAGTCATTTTACCTGTATCACCATTAACAATAAGTAAACGACATCTACTACGTATTAATGAAGGATAAAAAGCTATTAATGATTTTGGAATTTCTAAATAAAAATTACTAATATGCATGTTATTAATTCTTTAAAAATAAAATAAATATTAATATTTATTTTTTATAAAACAATTTGAAATACGATTTTTTAATTTTCGACCTGCTTTAAAAACAACAACTCGTCTTTTTGAAATTATTACTTTCTTTCCTGTTTTTGGATTTCTTCCTGGACGTTCTTTTTTGTTTATTAATTTAAAGTTACCGAAACCAGATAATTTAACATTTTCTCCTTTTTCTAAAGATTTTACTATTTCTTCAAAAAAAAAATATACAAATGCTTTTGAAATACGCTTATTTAAATTAAATTTTTCAAATAAATTTTCTGAAATTTTAGATTTTGTTAATACCATAAATTTATTTCCTTAAAATAATTTTAAATTTTTTTATTAGTATTTTTATACAATAATCAAGCATTAAATTAATTTCATTTTCTTTTAAAGTTTTTTTATTATCTTGAAAAATAAAACTAATTCCTAAACTTTTTTTATTAAAGAATTTATCACATGAATAAACATCAAATAAATTAATTTTTACTTTTTTATTTAAAAAACAATTTTTACATACTTGAATAATCTCAGAATATGAAATATTTTCTGATATTAATATTGAAATATCGCGTCGACTACTAGGAAATTTAGAATATTCTTTTACTTTAAAATCTTCAGTATTTTTTAAATTAAAAATTTTATCAATTAATAATTCAAATAAAAAAGTATTAGCATTTAAATCTAGTTTTTTCTCTAAAAATGGATGTATTTTACCAATGCTGCCAATAAATTTATTATTAAAAAAAATTTTTGCACTTTGTCCAGGATGTAAACCCTTTACTTCTTCACTTTTCATTTCCCAATTATTTATACCACATATTAAATTTAAAATAGATTCTAAATCACCTTTTAAATCATAAAAATCTACTTTTCTTTGTTTTGAAAACCAAGTTTCTTGATGATCGAAACCACTAATTACTCCACCTAAAAACATTTCTTGATTTACTCCAAGATTTTTTTGATTATCCATTGAAAAACATAAACCATGTTCAAATAAGCGAACACTATCTTGTTTTTTGTTTTTTTTATTATAAGAAAGAGTTTTTAAAAGACCTGGCCACAATGATATACGCATACAAGCGTAATCTTTTGAAATAGGATTAGAAATAAACAATTCTTTATTATTTACTGATAAAATATCATTTTGTAAGATAGGATTAATAAATGGATAAGTTATTATTTCATAATAACTTCGATGAATAAGAAAAGTTAATAATCGATCTAATATATAATTTTTTCGAAAAATATTTGATTTTTTAAAAAAATTTAAATTAAAATCTTCCTTTAATAAGTTTAATGGTACATTGTTATAACCATATATTCGAAGTATATCAGCTATTACATCTTCTTCTATTAAAATATCAAACCTCCAAGAAGGTGGAATAACATTCCAATATTGTTCTTTAAATTCTACTTGATATTCTAAACGAAATAAAATGTCTGAAATTAATTTATTATCAATTAAAAATCCTATTATTTTATTAATATTCTTATGAAATAATTTAATTTTTTTTCTATTATTTATATAATAACTATTTTCTTCTTTAATAATAGGACCAGCATTTCCACCGCATATTTTAAGAATTAAATCTGTTGCATATTCCATTGCATATTTTTGCAAAGTAATATCAATTCCATAATTATAATAATTAAGAACTTTATTTGAACCTAGTTTTTTAATAATTTTTGAAATAAATTTTTTATCTATAAAATATGAATTTAAAAAAATATTCTTAGTATCCTTATCAATGTCTAATAAATAAGAATTAATATTCCCTGGAATAAATAATATTTTTGTTTTATCAGTAAACATTAAAATATCTTGATCTAATACTATTTTAGAATTATCTTTTAATATTAAAATTTCCTTATCTTTAGCTGTCTTAATTTTAATATAATTATCTATTCTATCTGAATTTATTACATTTAAAGGCTGTCCAATTTCAAGTAAAATATAATTAATAATATTTGTTATTATATTCTCCGTTAACATTTCACACATAAATAATTTTTTTTTCATCCAAAATGGAGTTGGAGCATTAATATCAATATTTTGAATAATTCTTCCAAAAAAATTAATATATTTTCTATTTGTATCAATATATACTGGAAATTTATCCGGAATATTTACAGAAACATTTTTTTCTTTTACTTGAATTGTATTTAAATGATTTAAAACTGCTATATTTCGAGATATCCCTAAAATACTTAAACCATCTGGTCTATTTGGTGTAATATTTACTTTAATAATATTATCTTCTAATAAAAAATAATTATTAACATTAACTCCTATAGGAGTTTTTTCAGGAAACTCAATAATCTTATTATTAGAATTAAATAAACCTAATTCTGAAAATGAACATAACATTCCTTCAGATGTATAACCACGTATTTTTTTTAAATTAATTTTTATATTATTTGGCAAATGACTACCAACAGTAGCTACTGCAACTTTTATTTTATTACGACAATTAGAAGCTCCACATATAATATTTAAAAATTTATTTTTTCCTATATCTACTTTAACAATCTTTAAATTATTTAATATAGGATGTAAAATACAATTTATTATTTTCCCAACTACTACTCCTTGAAATAAAGGGGTAATTTTATCAATAGATTCAATTTCTATACCAGAATTAATAATTTGATCACTTAATTGATTAATATCAATATTAGGATTAATCCATTCACGCAACCATTTTTCACTAAATTTCATTTTATCTCACTAAATATTATATTTAAATTGTTTTATAAATCTTAAATCATTTTCAAAAAAAGAACGAATATCAGAAATTCCATAACGTAACATCGTTATTCTTTCTACTCCTAAACCAAATGCACATGCAGAATATATATTAGAATTAATATTAACATTTTTTAAAACTAATGGATGTACCATTCCGCAACCTAAAACTTCTAACCATGTTTTATTATTAGTCATAATATCAACTTCAGCAGAAGGAACAGTAAATGGAAAGTAAGAAGGACGAAACCTAATAGATATTTTATTACTAAAAAAATCATGTATAAAATTATATATAATCCATTTTAAATGAGTGAAGTTAATATTTTTTTCAACTATCAAACCTTCAACTTGATGAAACATAGGTGTATGTGTAGCATCATAATCATTTCTATACACTTTTCCTGGAAATATAAATCTCATCGGCGGTTTATTTTTCTTCATAATATGAATTTGCATACTAGAAGTTTGTGTTCTTAGTAATCGATTTTCACCTAACCAAAATGTATCTTGATCATTACGAGATGGATGATTTTTAGGTATATTTAATGCATCAAAATTATGATATTCATCTTCAATTTCAAAACCCGAAATTGATTGAAAACCTAATTTATAAAAAAAATCTTTTATATAATTAATACTATATCGAATAGGATGAATTGAACCATATTCAATTTTTCGACCTGGTAAAGATATATCAATTTTTTCATTTTGAATTCGTGTTTTTAAAATATACTTATATAATTCATTTTTTCTTATATTAATTTGATAGATTGTTTTTTTTTTGATTGTATTAATAATAAGAATATATTTTTTTTTTTCTTCTAAAGAAAAATTTTTTAAGTCTTTTATATAATTATTAAAAACTCCATTTTTTCCTAAATATTTAATCTTAATTGAATCTAACATTTTTATGTTGTTAGATTTTTTAATTTCATTTTGAATAACATTCCATAATTTTTCTAACATTAACATAGTATACTTTTTCTCTATATTTTATTACAATTTATATAATCAAAATGTTAAAAAGCTTCCATAAAGGAAGCTTGTTTTATTGAATTTTTTATATGTATAAACAATATAAACATATTATAATTAATGTACTTTTTAAAAAAATCTAAAATTTTTTAAATTAAAGGGGAAATATAATCCCCCTTTTTAGTTTACTAAAAATTATTATATAGCTAATGCATCTTTTGATTTTTTAATTAAAATATTTAATGCATTATTATCAAAAATTGCAATATCAGACAATATTTTACGATTAATATTAATAGAAGATTTTTTTAATCCATATATAAATTTGCTATATGAAATTTTACTCTGACGTACTGCAGCGTTTATTCTTGTTATCCATAATTGTCGAAATTGTCTTTTTCGTTGACGTCTATCACGATAAGCATATTGACCAGCTTTTATAACTGCTTGACATGCAACTCTATAAACACGTGAACGAGCTCCATAATAACCTTTTGCTTGTTTTAAAACTTTTTTATGACGAGCATGCGCAGTTACACCGCGTTTTACACGAGCCATTAATATAATCTCCTTTATATATATAACAAGTAAAAATAAATTTATATATACGGTAAAAATAATTTTACTTGATTCATATCTCCTTTAGATACTAAAACCTTAGGACGAAGATGACGCTTTTTACTCGTTGTTTTTTTAGTTAATATATGACGTAAATTTGATTGTTTATGTTTAAATTTACCAGATGCAGTTTTTTTAAAACGTTTTGATGCGCTTTTTAAAGTTTTAATTTTTGGCATATAAAATTTCTTTTAAATTATATATTTTTTAAAAATATATTCAGTTATAAATGATTATTTTTTTTTAGGCGCCAATATCATTATCATTTGACGACCTTCAACTTTAGATGGAAATGATTCAACTGTTGCTAATTTAATTAAATCATTTTTTACCCTATTTAATACATTTATCCCTATTTTTTGGTGCGCCATTTCACGGCCTCTGAATCTTAAGGTAATTTTAACTTTATCACCATCTTCTAAAAAACGAACTAGATTACGCAATTTAACTTGATAATCTCCTTCATCAGTTCCTGGACGAAATTTAATTTCTTTAACTTGAATTACTTTTTGTTTCTTTTTTTGTTCTTTAGAAGATTTACTTTTTTCATAAAGAAATTTTCCATAATCCATAATACGACAAACTGGAGGTTCTGCATTAGGACTAATTTCTACTAAATCTAAACCTAAATCTTCAGATTTTTTTAACGCCTCACGTAAACTAACTATTCCTATTTGATCGCCATTCAAACCTGAAAGACGAACTTTATTTGCACGAATTTCATTATTAATACGATTCGGCCTTATTAATTGAGTTTTTTTTCCGACTTTAATACCTTATCCCTCCATTTGAAAAAAACTACGACTATATATTTCTTTTTGTAATTTTTTAATAAATATATCAATATCCATAATTCCAATATTTTTTTTATTTCTATTTCTAACAGAAACTGTATTCGAATATTCTTCTTTTTTACCACAGATTAATATATATGGAATTTGACTAAGAGTGTGTTCTCTAATTTTAAGACCAATTTTCTCATTTCTTAAGTCTGATTTAACACGAATTTTAAAAAGACTAAGTTTTTTAACAACATTTTTTACATATTTAATATTTACATTAGTAATACTTAAAACTATTACTTGTACTGGCGATAACCATGTAGGAAATTTACCACTACACTCTTCAATTAAAATACCAATAAATCGTTCAATTGAACCTAGTATAGCTCGATGAATTATTATAGGAACAGTTTTTTTATTGTTTTCATTAATAAAAAATGCATTTAAACGAATTGGCAAATAAAAATCAAGTTGAATTGTTCCACACTGCCAACTTCGATCTAAAGAATCTTTTAAAATAAATTCAATTTTTGGACCATAAAAAGCACCTTCTCCTACTTGATGTTCAAAATTTATATTATTTTTAATTAAAACATCAGATAAATCTTTTTCTGCTTTATCCCAAATTAGATCAGTACCAATACGTTTTTTAGGTCGAGTAGAAAATTTTACCATAATTTGCTTAAAATTAAATATACTATATACATCATATATCATCTTAATACAATTATTTATTTCATTATGTATTTGATCTGAAGTACAAAAAATATGAGCATCATCTTGAGTAAAATTACGTACTCTCATAATACCATGTAAAGCCCCTGAAAATTCATTTCGATGACAACTTCCAAATTCGGCCATGCGAATAGGTAAATCTCGATAAGATTTTAATCCAATATTAAAAATTTGAACATGCCCAGGGCAATTCATAGGTTTAATACAGTATTCTCTATTTTCTGAAGATGTAGTAAAAATAGCATCTTTATAATTATCCCAATGTCCACTTTTTCCCCATATCGATTTATCTATTAACAACGGTGTTTTAACTTCTTTATATCGATATTCTTTTAATTTTTCTCGAATAAAATTTTCTAATTCATGAAAAACAATCCAACCATTATGATGCCAAAATATCATACCAGGAGATTCATCTTGCATATGATATAATTTTAAAAATTTATTAATTTTTCTATGATCTCTTTTTTCTAACTCAGTAATATAATCTAAATATTCAGTTAAATCTTTTTGGTTTAACCATGCAGTTCCATAAATACGTTGTAACATTTTATTTGTTTTAATACCTTTCCAATATACACCTCCAATTTTTTGTAATTTAAAATATTTACAAAATTTTATATTAAAAACCTGCATTCCAAAATCAAGATCTAAGTAATCTTCATGATAATATAAAGAAATAATATCTTCTTTAGAAAAATTGTTTTTTATTAAATCAATCTTATATGTTTCTGATCTTTTTTCAAACTCTTTTAATGCTGTTTGAAAAGAAACTTTTTTATTGAAAATAACATATTTCTTTTTTAAAAGATATTTCATTTTTTTTTCTATTAAAATAAGATCTTTTTCTAAAATTCCATTTTCTAAATCTATATCACAATAAAATCCATTTTTTATAATATTACTTTCTACAATTTTACATAATGGCCATATTGATTTAATTGAATAGTTTAAAAGTTGTATACATGAATATCTAATAAAGTTTAAAGCATTAGAATCTGTTTTTTTAATAAATGATATACAAGCATTATTTTTAATTAAAGTATTTAAATTTGAAAAACTATCATTAATAGTAATAGAAATAATAGATTTAATTATATTAGGAGAAATTTTTTGCTTTAAAACTTCTTCTAATGAAATAGAATGCTTATAAATTTTTTCACTTCCATCGCAAAATTTTATTACAGGCATTCTAATAAATCCTTAGTTTAAAAATATTTTTTCATGAATAATTCTTTTTAATTACATATTTTTTAATATATTTATCTAATCAAAATATGCTAGTCAAAAAAATTTTGACTAGCATATAAGTTATTTAAAACGAGTATCTACTGCATCTGCTAATTGTTGAATAATTAAAACACTATCTTTCCAATTTAAACAAGCATCAGTAATTGATTTTCCATATATTAATGGTTGATTTTTTAATACTTTTTGAAAACCTTCTTCTAAAAAACTTTCAATCATTACACCAAAAATACTTGTTGATCCTTTAGAAATTTGACTTGAAACAGATGTAGCAACATCTTTTTGACGTATATGCTCTTTTAAACAATTTCCATGACTAAAATCAATCATTAAATATTCTGATAAATGAAATTCACGTAAATTTTTTATTGCTAAATTAATATCTTTAGCATGATAATTTGGAGTTTTACCACCCCTCATAATAATATGTCCATACGGATTTCCACTAGTATGATTGATAGTCATTTGTCCATCTTTGTTAGGAGCAAAAAATAAATGACGAGCCCTAGCAGCTCTAATGGCATCAATAGCAATACGTATATTTCCATCAGTTCCATTTTTAAAACCTACTGGACATGATAATGCAGATGCCATTTCTCTATGAATTTGACTTTCTGTAGTTCGAGCGCCAATTGCACCCCAACTAATTAAATCAGCAATAAATTGACCTACTACTATATCTAAAAATTCTGTTGCAGCAGGCATACCTAATTGATTAATATCTAATAATAATTTACGTGCAACAGAAAGTCCATGATTTACTTGAAAACTACCATCTAAATTTGGATCTGAAATTAATCCTTTCCAACCTACGACAGTCCTTGGTTTTTCAAAATATGTACGCATTATAATTTCAAGACGATCTTTATATTTTTTACGTAGTTCACATAATCGATGAGCATATTCCACTGCAGCTAAAGGATCATGAACAGAACATGGACCTATTACAACAAGTAAACGTGAATCTTGTCCAGTCATAATACTAGCTATATCTTGTCTAGTTTTAATAACGTTATCCATAATTTCTGAAGTTATAGCATACTTTTTTGCTAATTCAGCTGGAGTTATTAATGGATCAATTCGTATTGTGCGTAATTCATCTGTTTTTTTCATTTTACTCTCTAAATGAATTTTTTTATCTTAAAAAAAATAGCAAGATGTAATAAAAAATCATAAAAACTAATTAAATCATTAATCTATTTTAAATAAGTTTTTAATAATACTAAAAAATCTTATAAAAAAAAGATATATAATAATATATTTGATTATAATAAAAGAAACTTAAAAGAAAAAAATAATAGTAATAAAATTTTAAAATAATATAATTATAAAAAATTATCAGTATTGTATTGATAAAAAATATTCAATATAATTAAATTATTTTTATAATATCACAATTTATTTTTATATTCGTTTAATTCAATATTTTATATTTAAATAAAAATTTAAAAATAAAAAATTATATTATTCTAATAATATGACAACTAATTAATTTTTGATTTTATATTTACATCATTTAAAAATGCATTTATAGAAATTCCATGTATCCAAGCTATTGTTAAACGATATAATATTATTAACACTACTGGTCCAATAAATAATCCAATTATTCCAAAAATTAATAAACCACCTATAACACCTGATAAAATTAAAAAAGTTGGTAAATCAGAACCTATACGTATAAAAAAAGGACGGAGTATATTATCTAATATAAATACAAATAAACTCCAAATTAATAATAATGTACCCCATGTATTATTATCATTCCAATAAAGCCATATAATTGACGGTATTAAAATAGGCAATGGACCTAATTGTACAAGACAAGAAAAAACAATTAAAAGCATTAATAACGTCCAATATGGAACATTTAAAATCAACAAGCCTATTCCAGATAAAAAAGCTTGAATTAAAGCAGTAACTAAAACTCCTAAGACAACAGATCTAATTGCACGAACAGTAAGTGAAATAATAGCGTCTCCATTTTCAGAACTGATACGAGATGCAAACTGATGAATAATATAACTAATTTTTTCACCATTCCAATATAGTAAAGTACTAAATACTAATGTTAAAGTTAAATGTATAATAAATAACCCAAAATTTTTAGCTTGCAATATAATAAACTGAGTTGTACGACCCATATACGGTCTAATTTCTTTAATTAATTCAGCTCCATTACTATCTAATAATGTATGATAACTAATAAAAATTTTTTTACCGATTAAAGGTATATCTTGAAGCCAAATCAATTCTGGAAATTCTAAAGTATTTGAACTGCACCAATGAATAATTGGGATACTAGTTGTAATTAAACTATTTATTAAAAGAACAATAGGAATAATAATAAATAATAATAAAATAGTAATCATACTTATTACTGCTATAATACGTTTACCACCTAAAAATTTTTGTATTTTTAATAAAATAGGCCAAGTTGTAATAACAATAGTACTAGCCCATAAAAAACCAAGGATAAAAGGTTTTATTATTAAAAAACTTGTAATACTAATAGCAATAATAAATATTAGTGATAAAATAAACTGCGATAAATCCATTTTTTCTTTTGGATTTTGCATATAATTGTTTCACCTCAATCATTTCTATAAATATATTTATATTATAAATGATTCATACTAAATAATTAAAAATTTTTATAAAAAATCATCATAATATTTAATTTTTTCAAAAATAAAAGATAAAAAAATATTTTATATATTATTTATATTTAATAAATGTTATTTTAATTATATGAAACAATAAATATTTTATTTAAATTAAAATAAGGAAAAAAATGAATAAAAAACAAGTAAATACTTATTTATTTAATATATCTTCATGGAATGGTATTAAAATTACTCAAAATGCAATCAAACAAATATTATTTTTAATTAATTCAAATATAGAAAATAAAGGAATTAAAATTGGAATAAAAAAATCTGGATGTGCAGGTTTTCGATATATAATGGAATTAATTAATAATCAAACAAGAATAGATAAAAAAAATAATATATTTTTTTATTATGATAAAATTTTAATAAAAATTTATAAAAAAGATATTCCATTTTTAGATGGTATAGAAATTGATTTTGTAGAAAATAATATTAATAAAATATTTAAATTTTATAATCCTAAATTAAAAAAATTTTGTGGATGTGGAGAAAGTTTTTCACTTAATAAATAATTTTTAACTATTTATTTCCAATGTATAAGACAATGATGTTTTTTACCTCTTGAAAGTAAAGTAAACTCACAAAATATTTTATCATTATCACAAAAAATATAATTTTTATTTGTAATTTTATTAGAATTAATAGAAATAGAATTAGATATAATCATATTTTTTGCTTGTGTTCTAGATTGTGCTAATGAACATAAAACTAATGCCTCTTGTAAATCCTTAATTTTATATACTTCAATAGAAGGTATACCATCTTTTTTTAATTGTTGAAAATCAGACTTTTTTATTTTATTAATATTTTTTAAAAATAAAATATTAGTGATTCTTTCAGCTGCTGATAAATTTTTTTTACCATGTACTAATTGAGTCATATATTTTGATAAAAATAATTTATCATGAATAATTTGATTATTTTTATATTTATTTTTTTCTCTAATCTGTATTTCATTACAATTTAAAAAAGTAAATAATCTTAAAAAATCATAAACATAAATATCTTCAATATTATTCCAAAATTGATAAAATTTATAAGGAGTAGTTTTTTGAGGGTCAAGCCAGATAGTTCCAGATTCAGTTTTTCCAAATTTCATACCATTAGATTGAGTAAGTAATGGCAATGTTAAACCATATACTGATTTTCTAGAAATACGATTAATTAAATGCATACCTGCAGAAATATTTCCCCATTGATCTGATCCACCAATTTGAAGAGAAACTTCTTTTTTTTTGTTTAATATAAAAAAATCATACGCCTGTAATAAATTGTATGAAAATTCTGTAAATGAGATACCTTGATCTAATCTTTGTATACGTTGTTTTACCGCTTCTCGATTAATCATAGTATTAATAGAAAAATGTTTTCCAATATCACGTAAAAAAGACAAGATATTCATTTTTTCAAACCATTCTTTATTATTTAAAATAACAGCGCTATTAGAACCACAATGAAAATTTAAAAAAGAAGATATTTGTTTAATAATTTTACCTGTCCATATTTTAATATTATTAGTTAAATTCAATAAACGTTCTTTACTTTTAAAACTAGGATCTCCAATTAAACTAGTAGCTCCACCAATTAAAACAATAGGTGTATGACCTGCTATTTGAAACCTTTTTAATGTAATAAGTGGTAAAAGATGACCTATATGTAAGCTATCTGCTGTAGGATCAAATCCACAATAAAGCGAAATAAAATTATTTTTAATCTTTTTTTTTAAAAGATCTTCATTAGTAATATGAAAAATTAAATTTCGTTGTTTTAGTTCATCTAATAAATTAATATAATTCATCTAATAAACCCTTATTTTAAAGTAAAATTATAATTAATCTAATTTTAATTTTTTATTTTAATAAATCTAATTAATTTTAATTAAGTATTTTTATTTTAATTAATATCAAATTCTACATGCCACTTAATAGAATTAAATATAATAAAATTTTCCGAAACTTCAAGTGCTGTATTTAATAAATTATGCAAATATATATTTGAAGAACATTGTATTAATAATTTAAAAAAATATTCTTTTTTGGATTTTGAAAAAATCGGATAAGGACCTACAAACCATAAAAAAATATCATCTTTTTTAGATTTTTTCTTTAAAAAAGTATATATAAATTTTAAAAAAATAAAACTTTTTTTAAAATTTTTACTTTTAGAATATAAAATTGCTTGGCAATTCCATGGAGGTAAAAAAAACTTTTTTCTTAAATTTAATATGTTATGTGCAAAAAATAAATATTTTTTATTAGATATATTAGTTAATGTTCTATTATCTGGTAAAAACGTTTGAATAAATATTTTTAAACATTTATATTTTTTTTGTATTAAATTAACAAGATTAAAATAAAATTGATGAAATCGTTCAATATTATAAAATTGATAAATAGAAAAATAATGATCAGTATTTAATAAACCAATCATTCCTATATTAGAAAAATAATAATTCTGTACTATTTTTTCTGTAGTAATAATAATTCCTGAATGTTGAACAGAGAAATCTAAATAATTAGGGTTTAATTTTTTATTCTTCTTATTATTGAAATGTATTAAAAATAATAATGGTATATTATAAAATATTTTTTTTATATCTTTTTTAATTTTTTTTATACCAAAATTATATTTTTTTAAAGGAAAAAAATTACAATTTTGACAAAATAAAGGTTTTTTAAAATAAATTAAACAATTTTTACAAAATACAATATTATAATTTTTTTTTATTTCATAATAATCATCACAAATCTTACATTTTGCTATCCAACGACAATGACTACATATTAATCCTAAAAAAATAAAATCAGAAGTATTAAAAATTAATAATACTGAAAAATTTTTTTTTATATTTTTAAAAATTTCATTAATAAGTGTTTCCGATAAATTAATTTTTACTTTTTCTTTTTTTAAATCAATAATTTCATGTTTTAAAATAGAATTATTATTTTTTTTATAAAAATTTATCCAAAAACATTTTTTTTGAAAAATATTATATAATGTTTTTAAAGAAGGTGTTTTTGAATCTAAAATAATAGGTATATTTTCTTTATAAGCACGAAATATTGATATATCTCTAATACTACATTTAAATCGATCTAAAGTTTTATAATTTATACTATGTTCTTCATAAACTATAATTAAACCTAGATGTAAAAAGGGTAAGAATATACTTTTTTTTGTACCTATAATAATAGAATTTTGTCCATTTTTAGTTCTAAACCATAACTTTAAAAATATTTTATCACTTAAATCGGAATGCATAATATCAATAGAAATAATAAAATATGATTTTAAAAAAAAAAAATAATGCATATACATCTTTTATATATGGAACAATAATTAAAATTTGTAATTTTTTTTTCAAAATTTTTTTTATAATACCTAAATAAAACTTAATTCTTACATATAATGTAACTTCTGATATTAACCAAGATGAAAAAGATTCATTAATTAATACTTTTTCTATTTTTGATAAAATTTTTTTATTTATAAAAAATCTTCTACTTATCTGATATTTATTATTTTGATAAATATTTGTTCTATATTCTTGACTATTAATAGATTTATTTTTTAAAATTTTTGGCAATATTAAAAAAAATAAACTACCTATAGGTAAGTAATAATATTTACTTGTCCATATTAAAGTATATAACAATACACGAGTATAAATTGGTCTATTATCAATAATATGTTTTACAAATTTAAAATTTAAATTATTTATATTTTTTTTTTCAATTTTAAATGAAATAATAATACCTACCATTTCTTTTGAACGAAAAGGTACAAGAACACGACTACCAACGATAGGAGTCATTGAATGTGGTAATATATAATTAAAAGATGATCTAATTGGTAATGGCAAAACAACTTTTACAATAATCACTAGAAATTTTAAACAAACTCACAAAAATTTTTTATTAAACAAAGATGACATATTTTGTTCCTTGCTTTACAAATATATCTTCCATGATTAACAAACCAAAAATTAATATATTTTTTAAATATAGATGGAACTACTCTTTTTAATTTTTTTTCTACTATTTTTACATTTTTTCCTTTAGCAAAACCAGTGCGATTAGAAACTCTAAATACATGTGTATCTACAGCAATAGTATTTTGATTAAATAAAACATTTAAAATAATATTTGCTGTTTTTCTACCTATTCCAGGAAGAGATTCTAAATCTTTTCGAGTTTTAGGAATTTTATTATTATATTTATTTATCAATAAAAAAGATGTTTTTATAATATATAAAGCTTTCATATTATATAAACCAATACTTTTAATATAAGATTTTAATCTATCTATACCTAATCGTAAAATATCTTTAGGAGTATTTGCTATTTTAAATAATACAGAAGTAGCTTTGTTTACAGCTACATCTGTAGATTGAGCTGACAATATTAATGATATCATTAATTCGAAATCTGATGAAAAAACTAATTCAATTTTTGGATTTGATTGATTTATATAAAATAATGACAAAATTTTTAAACGTATTTTGCTATTCATATTTAAAAAATTAAAAACTTATATACTAAAAAAATAAGATTCTAACATAACTTTTTAAGTTTATTAAAAAATGTATATTATAATATATTAAAAATAATTTTAAAATAATTATTAAAATAAAATAAATTATTAATTAATCTATTAATTAATATAAAATAATATATATTTAAATTTAATATATATTTAAATTAAAATTATAACATTATTTTAATATAAATATAATACATTTAAATATATATTAAACAATATAAAATTTATAAATATTATTTATAAAAAACATTTCTCTTAACTAAACGCTCTGTAGTATCTACAGATATTTGAGTATATAAATCAATTTCCATATTTACTAAATCTTTAATTTTTTTAGAAGATATTGTAGTTAAAGATAAAGTCTCTGGTATAATACTGACACAAAAATTATTTTTAATTATATCCATAATCGTCAAACTAATACCATCTAAACAAATAAAACCTTTATAAAAAATATATTTCATTAAAGATAAATCTTTAACTTGAAACCATATAATATAATTATTTTTTAATTTTAAAATTTTAGATATTTCTACTGTATTTATAATATGACCAGAAACCAAATGACCTCCAACTTCATCACCATATTTTAAAGATCTTTCAACATTAATATAATCACCTATATTTAAATATCCTAAATTTGTATGTTGTAATGTTATTTTCATAATATCAAAAGTTACATTAAAATGATTAATTTTTTTTACCGTTAAACAACACCCGTTATGTGCAATTGATGCACCAGGTTTTAAATTTTTTAATAAAAAAGATGGAAATTTAATATTATAATTATATAAATCTTTTTTCTTATCTATAGAAATAACTTGAGCAACCCCATCAACAATACCAGTAAACATAAATATACCTATAAAATATCTTTAATTTAATATTAACTAATAATACTAATTTTATATATAATTTAAAAAATATTCTTTTAAATAATTTATATATATTTTTATAGAAAAAAAATATTTATATGATAAAATATTTTTAATTATATAAAAAATTTACGCTTGTAGCTCAATTGGTTAGAGCATCACTATGACATGGTGAAGGTTAGTGGTTCAAATCCACTCAAGCGTAAAAAATAGGTATTTATATTTGATTAAAAATATTATAAAAAAATTAAAAAATAAATTATTTTTAATCGCATATAGTGGTGGAATGGATTCAACAGTACTATTATATCAATTATTAAAATTAAAAAAAACAAATCCAGATATCAATATACGTGCTATTCATATTAATCATAATATTAATAATTACTCAAAAAAATATCAAAAACATTGTATTAAAATTTGTGAAAAAAATCAAATACCATTAATTATTGAAAAAATTTATCTAACAATTACAAAAAATATAGAATCAGAATTGCGTATTCAAAGATATAATTTAATTTATAAAAATCTATTAAATCATGAAATATTATTAACAGGTCATCATTTAAATGATCAATGTGAAACATTTTTTTTGTCTTTAAAACGAGGTAGCGGTCCTACTGGATTATCTGGAATGTCTTATGAAACAAATTTCGGAAAAAGTAAAATTATTCGACCATTTTTACATATTAAAAAAAAGAAATTAGAAATTTGGGCAAATAAAAATAATTTAATATGGATCCAAGATTATACAAATTATAATATTAATTATGATCGTAATTTTATACGACATAAAATATTTCCAATATTAGAAAAAAAATGGCCTTTTTTTTTAAAAAACTGTTTTCGAACTATGACAATATGTAATGAAGAAAATCAGTTAAAAAAAATTCTTCTAGATGAAAAAATAAAAAAATTTTTACATTTTAATGAATGTTTAAATATTAAAAATTTTAAAAATTTACAAGAGGAATTATGTAAATCATTAATTCGGTATTGGATATCTTTAAAAAATATAAAAGCATTGCCATATAAAACTATTCAAAAAATTTATGATGAAATTTTATGTCAGCCAAAAAAAAATAATATAAGAATTATATTAAAAAAAAATGAAATTAGAAAATATAAAAATTCTCTTTATTTTATAAAAAAACAACCAAACATTAAAAATAAAATTATATTTTGGCATGATACTAATAATAAATTAACTCTTCCAAACAATTTAGGATATATAATTAAAAATTCTAAAAAAGAAGGTTTTAATATACCAATTGCAAAAAAAACAGAATGTATTAATATTCGATTTCAATATAAAGGAAAAATATTAATTTTAGGAAAAAATAAAAGACAAGAAATTAAAAAAATTTGGCAAGAATATAATATACCCCCATGGCTTCGTAATCAAATCCCTCTTTTATTTTATAACAATCAATTAATTAGTGCTTTAGGTGTTTTTATAATTAATCAAAATAAAAAAGAACAAAAAAATAAATGGAATATATCTTGGATAAATTATATAAAAACTGATTATAAAAATAAATTTTTATTCAATTAAACAATTTAGAAATATTTAATATTTTATCAGAACTAATTCTTTCATATAATTTTGGAAAATTTTTTATTTTTTGAGATAATAAAGGTTTTTGAATATTATCCCATCTAAGATGAGATATTAAAAATAATTCTGTTTTTTTAGATAAATTTGGAATAATAGGTGTTAAAAAAATCATAATAATTCTAAATAAATTAATACCCATAGTAGAAATTAAATGCAGATCACTATTTTTTTTAATATTTTGTTTTATTTTCCAAGGTTTATTTTCATTAATATATTGATTTGCTATATCTAATAATTTTACACATTTTTGAATAATTAAACTAAATTTCCTGCTTTCAAAAAAATTTTCAATTTTTTTTCTTGAATTAATAAAATAATTATATAAATTATTATCATGTAATTGATCAGATAAGTATCCATCAAAATATTTATTAATAAAACTAGAGCTTCTTGAAGCTAAATTTACTAATTTATTTACAATATCACTATTAATTTTATACATAAAATCATTTAAATTAATTTCAATATCATTAATATTATTTGTTAACTTACTTGCATAATAATAACGTAAACTATCTACATCAAAATATTTTAACCAATTTTTAGCTGTAATAAAAATATTTCTAGACTTTGAAAGTTTTAAACCATTTATTGTTACATGTCCATGTACAAAAATACCACTAGGCTTTCTGAAATCAACCGCTTCTAAAATTGAAGGCCAAAATAATGTATGAAAATACATAATATCTTTACCAATAAAATGATATAGTTCACATTTTGAATTTTTATTCCAAAATTCATTAAAGTTTAAATTTTTATTTTTAACACAAAGATTTTTAAATGTACTTATATAACCAATAGGTGCATCCATCCAAACATAAAAATATTTATTAATAAAATTTGGAATTTTAAATCCAAAATACGGTTTATCTCGAGATATACACCATTTTTTTAAACCTAATTTTAACCATTCTTCTGCTTTTTTTATTACTGACTTTTCTAAAACACCAGAATGTATCCATTGATTTAACATATTTGAAAATACTGGTAAATTAAAATATAAATGTTCAGTATCTCTTAAAATTGGAGATGTTCCTGATATAACTGAAGTTGAATTAATTAAATCTGTTGGTTCATAAGTTGAACTACATGCTTCACAAGCATCTCCATATTGATTTTTTGCATAACAAATTGGACAAGTACCTTTTATGAGTCTATCTGGAAGAAATATTTTTTTTACATTATCATAAAATTGAGAAATTATTTTTTTATTAAAAAGTTGTTTTTTAGAAATAGAAGCAAATATCTTTCTAAGCAAAAATAAATTTTCTACACTATGTGTTGTATGATAATTATCATAGGAAATATTAAAATTTATAAAATCTATTTTATGATCTTTATGAATATTTTTTATTAATTTTTTTTCAGATATATTTAAATTTTTAGAACGTAACATAATAGCTGTTCCATGCGCATCATCGGCAGAAATAAACCAAACTTCATGCCCTTTCATTCTTTGATATCGAACCCAGATATCTGCTTGAATATGTTCTAGCATATGTCCTATATGGATAGGGCCATTTGCATAAGGAAGAGCGCACGTAACTAAAATTTTTCTAAATTTAATAGACATAAAAATAATATTTTAATCGTTGAAATAAATAATATAATATATAAAAAAACAATCGTAAAGTAATTTATTTTAAAAATATTAGAATTAAAATATAAATAAAATTCAATTAGTTTTCTTTATAAATTCGACTAGGTACTACTCCATTTTGAATTTTATACTTTGATTCATAACGAGAACTATAAGATCTTTTTACTGATTTAGAAAGAAGTTCAAAACTTAATGCAGCAATTTTAATTTTAGGGCTTAATTCTAATGTTAAATGTCCAGCATTAAAAATTTCTAATACAATATTACCACTCCAACCAGGATCAATACGATGTGATGTCATATGAATCATCAAACCTAATCTTGCTAAAGATGATCGTCCATCTAACCAACCCACTAAATTATCTGGCAAAGTAATGTTTTCTAATGTCGAAAATAATATAAGTGATCCTGGTTTTAAAAATACTGGATTATTTTTAGAAAATAATTTTTCATCACTAATTGTATTTTTTAAATCTTTAGATATTTTTTCTTTTGAACTACTTAAATTAATACAAGATATTGCATGTTGATAAAAAATACGAAATTTATTTCCAAGATGAATATCTACTGTTATACCATGAATTAATTCTTTTCTAGGATAAGGTATAATAATTAGTTTTTTTTGTATTAACCATTCTTCAATATCCTGATCACATAGACGCATAATTTTACCTATCATAATATAGTATATAAATCTTAATATCTTTAAAAATAATTAATAGCAGAAAGATATATTTAAAAAACACCTTCTGCTATTTTTTAACAGAATAATTAATTTTATTTAAAAAAATTAAATAATTATTATTCAATTAAAAAATTATTTTATGTTGACCAATTTGTGTGAAAATATCCTTTTTTATCAATTCTTTGATATGTATGCGCACCAAAATAATCTCTTTGAGCTTGAATTAAATTTGCTGATAAAAAAGGAGTTCTATAGCTATCATAATATGATATAGCAGATGCAAAAGCGGGAACAGGAATTCCAGATTTAATAGAATATGAAACAATATTCCGTAAAGATTTTTCATATTCATTAGATATTTTAGAAAAATAAGGTGTCAATAATAAATTCTGTACATTATTATCAATATTAAATGCATCTGCTATTTTTTCTAAAAAACTAGCTCGTATAATGCAACCAGATCTAAAAATTTGAGCAATTTTATTATATTTTAAATTCCAAGAATATTTTTCTGATGCCTTTTTTAATTGAGAAAAACCCTGTGCATAAGAAATAATTTTACCTAAATATAAAGCTCGACGTATTTCTTCAATAAATTTTATTTTATTTTTCAAAAATATAGAATTTAAAACAGGACCTTTTAATATTTTCGAAGCAATTATACGTTGATTTTTTAGAGAAGATAAATATCTTGAAAAAACAGATTCAGTAATTAAAGAAAGAGGCTCTTTAAATTCTAAAGCATTTTGACTGATCCATTTTCCAGTTCCTTTATCTTCTGCTTTATCTAAAATTAAATCTAATAAATAACGATTTTTTTCATCTTTTTTAATAAAAATATTTTTTGTTATTTCAATTAAATAACTATTTAATTCACCATTATTCCAATCATTAAATATATTTGAAAGATCTTCATTGTTTAAATTTAATAATACTTTTAAAATTAAATATGACTCTGAAATTAATTGCATATCACCATATTCAATTCCATTATGAATCATTTTTACATAATGACCTGATCCATCAGGACCTATATAAGTTACACAAGATTTTTCTTTAAATTTAGCTGCGATATCTTTTAAAATAGGAGAAATAAGAGTATATGCTTTCTTTGATCCACCCGGCATAAGAGATGGTCCATGTAATGCACCAAATTCTCCACCAGAAACACCCATACCAAGAAAATATATTCCTTTTTTAAGTAAATCATTATTTCGTCTAATAGTATCTTTATAAAAAGTATTACCTGCATCAATTAAAATATCTTCTTTTTCTAAATAAGGAAGAATTAAGGAGATAGTTTCATCAGTAGGACTTCCAGATTTTACCATTAATAAAATACATCTTGGTTTTCGTAATGAATAAATAAAGTCTTTAATAGAAAAATATGGATAAAGATTTTTAATTTTATTATTATTAACTATATCTTCTGTAATTGATCTAGTTCGATTAAAAATAGATACATTATAATTTTTATTTGCAATGTTAAAAGCTAAATTTTTACCCATAACAGCCATACCAACAACACCAATTTGTTGTTTTAACATTTATTTCTCCAATATTAAAAAGATATTATTTTTAAAAATATTATTTAATTTCATATAAACATAATTTTACTTTATTTTTTTATAAAAAAAAAATTATAATAATTACAATATTAAAATATCTTATAATTTTAAAAAATTTTTTATATGATTTTATTTGGTTTGATTTATCAAAATAAGAAAATTTACATATATTAAATAATATGAATTTTATTGAAATTATTTGAAATTAAAATTAATTTAAGATATCATAAATAAAATTTCATTTTATAAATAATATTAATTTAATTAATTTGAAAATAAAAAAATTATAATATTATTTTTTTCTTTGTTTTAAATTCTCAAGAATTAAATTAAAATTTAAATTTTGATCATGTAATAATACAATTAAATGATATATTAAATCTGAAGATTCATTAATTAATTCATTAACATCTTTTTTCATTGCAGCTAAGATTGTTTCTATAGCCTCTTCACCTACTTTCTGTGCTATTCTTTGAGTCCCAGATTTATATAGAGCATATGTATATGAATTTTTTGAATTATTATTTTTTCTACTTTCTATTATTCGTTCTAATTCAAATAAGAAATATAAATAATTATTTTTTAAAGAAAAACAACTATTTTTATCTAAATGACATGTATTCCCAGTAGGTTCAACTAATATTAATAATGTATCATTATCACAATCTGTAGTAATTTTTATTACTCTTAAAAAATTCCCTGAAATTTCACCTTTTACCCATAATCTTTTTTTACTTCGAGAATAAAAAGTAACTAAACCTTTTTTATAAGTTTTTAATAAAGATTCTTGATTCATATAACCATGCATTAAAACTTCATTAGATAAATAATCTTGTATTATTGTGGGAATAATACCATTATTTTTTTCCCAATCCAACTTAGATAATATTTTATTTTTATTTAACATTTTCGAATTTCTATTCCTTTTTTTATTAAAAAATTTTTTAAAGTATGTATATTAATTATGTTCTGATGAAATACAGATGCTGCTAATACACCATCAACATTAGTATAATATAATGCTTCATAAAAATGCTCTAACTTTCCTGCTCCTCCGGATGCAATTAAGGGTACTTTACAAATGTTTCTTATTTCTTTTAATTGCTTTAAATCATATCCCTTTCTTAATCCATCTTGATTCATCATATTCAAAACAATTTCTCCAGCACCTTTTTTTTGAACTTCCTCTACCCAAGAACAAGTCTCCCAATCTGTTTGATAAGTACGATTAATATCACCAGTATACTGTTGAACCATATAACGCTTATTTATTGAGTCAAACCATGAATCAATCCCTACTACTACACATTGTACACCAAAACGATCTGCAATTTTAGTAATTAAAGAAGAATTTAATAGTGCAGATGAATTAATTGATATTTTATCAGCACCAAGAGATAATATACTCTTTACATCGTTTATACTCTTAATTCCTCCAGCTACACAAAATGGAATATTAATAATTTCAGCAATTTTTTCTATCCATCTTCTATCAATTACTTGATTTTTTGCAGCAGCAGTTATATCGTAAAAAACTAATTCATCTATACCTTCTTTGGTATAACGTTTCGATAATTGAATAATATCACCTACAATTTTATGATTTTTAAATTGAACACCCTTAACTACTACTCCATTACTAACATCAAGACATGCGATTATCCGTTTTGCCAACACTCTAAAGCTTCTCCTATTGTAAATTTTTTTTCTAATAAACTTCGACCAATAATGATATTATTAACTCCAATTTTTTTCAAAGATAAGACATCTGATAAATTTGAAATACCTCCAGATGCTTGAAACTTAATATGTCTAAATTTTTTTACAATTTCTTTATATAATAAAAAATTAGGTCCTAATAAAGTACCATCTTTAGATATATCAGTGCAAAGTACATATTTTAAATTTTCAGATGAAAATAAATCAATTATTTCTTCTAATGTAAAGTTAGTTTCTTTTAACCAACCATTAATTGATATTTTTTTAATACTATTTTTAATATTAATATCTAATGCTAAGACAATTTTATTTGGACCATACTTTTTTAACCACTTTTTTACAGTGTTTTGATTAGTTATAACAGAAGATCCAATAACTATCCTTTTAAAACCTAATTCTAATAAAATATTTATATCTTCTTCTGTTCTTATTCCACCACCAATTTGAATAGAAATATTAGTATAAGAAATAATATTTTTAAAAAGTTCTAATTGTCTTTTTTTAACATCCTTTGTTCCACTTAAATCTACTATATGTAAAAATTTTACTCCTTGACGTTCATAATTTAAAAGTAATTCATTTAAATTTATATTATAATATTTTATATTTAAATAATTACCTTTATACAATCGAACTATTTTCCCTTCAAAAAAATCAAACGCTGGAATAATCATTCTACTATATCTCTAAAAAATTTTTTAATAATTGAGATCCTGTGTTACCTGATTTTTCTGGATGAAATTGAACTCCAAAAAAATTATCTTTTTGAATCACAGAACTAAAGGGTATTCCATAATAACTAGTTGCTATGGTATATCTATTCACTGGTATAATATAACTATGTAAAAAATAAAATCTAGATTCTTTTTTAATGTTTTTGAATAAAAGATTATTTGTTTTAAAAAAAATATTATTCCAACCAACGTGTGGTAAAGATAAATTTGGAACTTGTAAAAGCTTTGATGAACAATGATTTAAAACTCCAATTGTGTTAGTTCCACTACATTCTTCACTAAATGTACAAAATAATTGCATACCAAGACAGATTCCTAAAACTGGTTGTTTAAGATTTTTAATAATATCAACAAGATTCTTTTGATGTAAAATTTTCATCACTGCTGCAGCAGTACCTATACCTGGTAATATAATTTTTTTAGCTGTTAATACTAAATTAGGGTCAGAAGTAATAATTGAATGATAACCTAATCTTTTAATCGCTATTTTAATAGAAGTTAAATTTGAACATTTAGTATTTAGTATAACTATTTTCACTATAACATTCCTTTTGATGTTGGTAATTTATTTCCTTTTATTTGTATTGCTTGACGAAGTGTTTTTCCAAAAACTTTAAATAAACTTTCAGCACAATGATGATCATTTTTCCCTTTAAAAGATAAATGAAGTGTAATTTTCATAGATTGACAAAGAGAATAAAAAAAATGTTCTATCATATCAGTATTTAAATCTCCAACCATTTGATGTCTAAAGTGACCTTGAAAATTTAAATATGCACGATTAGACAAATCAATTGTACATTGTGATAAACTTTCATCCATAGGTAAAACGAAACCAAAACGAGATATACCAATTTTTTTTTCTAATGCTTTTAATAAAGCTTGACCTAAAGTAATACCGACATCTTCTACAGTATGATGATCATCAATTTTTAAATCGCCTTGAGCTAATATATAAGTAGAAATACCGCTATGAAATGATAATTGTTCTAACATATGATCAAAAAAATTTATTCCTGTTTTAATATAACTAGAATATTCTTTATCTAACCATACTTTAATATGAATACAAGTTTCTTTTGTTTTTCTAAAAACTTCCCCAAATCTATTTTTTTTTATAATCTTATTAACAATATCTTTCCAAATAAAATCACCTTCTTTATATTGTATTCCTTCTAATTTTATATTTTTTGCTAAATCCATATCTGTTTGACGGTCACCAATAACATAACTTTTATTTTTTTGAAATTTATTTAACCATGGCTGTAATAATTTTATTTTTGGTTTTCTACATTCACAATTATCAGATTTAAAATGTGGACAAATTAAAATATCTTCAAATACTATACCTTCTGATTTAAAAATATTTAAAATAAAAGAATGAGATATGTTAAAATCTTTTAATGGAAAAAATCTAGTTCCTAAACCATCTTGATTCGTTACCATAATAAATTTATAATCTAATTGCATTAATTTATATAAAGATGAAATAACATTTTTTTTAAATACAATTTTATTGATTCTATCAATCTGGTAATTATCTTTAGGTTCATTAACTAACGTGCCATCACGATCAATAAATAATATTTTTTTCTTCAAAATAAATATAACCTCATGATTTATAAATACTATATGTTTGAAAAATTTTGTATTTCTTTAATTAAGTTTACACATTCTAAATAAGATCCAATTGATATTCTTAAACATTTTTTTAAATTTATTTTATGATTTTGATTTCTTAAAATTATACCTTTTTGCCATAATTTATTAAATATTTTTTCAAACATAGAAAACTTTACTAAAATATAATTTGCATGACTATTAAATATTCTTTCTACTAAATTAATTTTTTTTAATTCTTTTACTAACCAGTTTCGATTTAAATTTATTGTTAAAACTCGTTCTTTCATATTTTGAATTGAATTATAACTTAAAGATTGTGTAGCAATATCTGAAATAATTGTAGAAATAGGATATGGACTAATTACTTTATTTAAAATATTAATAATTTCTTTATTTGCTAAAATAAAACCACATCGTATTGCTGCTAATGCGAATGCTTTTGATAAAGTACGTAAAATAATCAAATTTGGATAATCTTTTAAATAATTTACCATGCTATCCTTAATAGAAAATTCTATATATGCTTCATCTATAACTACTAAAACAGATCCTAAAGTTAATTTTAATAAAGTAATAAGATCTTTCCTTGAGATAAGATTTCCTGTTGGATTATTAGGATTACAAATATATATAATTTTAACTTTATTAAGATTCAATCTAATTTGCTCTAAATCAATTTGCCAAGTATTTTTAAAAGTTGGAATTTTTTTTATTCTAATATTAAAAATTTTTGCACATATAGAATACATATCATAAGTTGGTGGACAGTAAATAATTGCATCTTCTTTAGGATCGCAAAAAGCTTTCATTAATAGATCTATACCTTCGTCAGCACCTCTAGTGATTAAAATTTGTTCTTTTAGTAAACCAGCATATTCAGCATAAGCTATACGTAAAGAATTAGGTTGAAACTCAGGATAACGATTAAATGATGTAATATTGGTTTTAAATAAAGGAGAAATAGGAGATTCGTTTGCATTTAACCATATATCACCATTTCCACCAATACGTCGAGCTGATTGATAAGGTTTTAAATTTTTTATATTTGATCTAATTAAATGTGTTATTTTATCCTTCATTTTTATCCTTAAAAAAATTTTTTCTTATTTTTATAGCATTATAATGAGCTTCAAGTTTCTCTGTTTTAGATAGTACTTCAATAGTATCTGATAAATTTATAAAACCATCAGATGTTAATTCCTGAACTAAAATACGTTTTTTAAAATCAGATAATCCTAATGCAGAATTAGAAATAGATTTCCCATATGTAGGTAAAACATGATTTGTTCCAGAAGCATAATCTCCTGCAGACTCAGGAGACCAAGGACCTAAAAAAATTGAACTAGCATTTAATATATAATTTAATAATGATCTTGGTTTCTTTGTATTAATAATTAAATGTTCTGGTGCGTATGTATTAGATATATTAATAGATTCAAAAATATTTTTTGTTAAAATTATTGAACTATTTTTTAATGCAGTATATATATTATTTGATTGAGATAAATTTTTTAATTGTTTTTCAAGAGAGATAACTACTTGCTTAGATAATTCATTAGATGAAGTTAATAATATTACCTGTGAATTAACACCATGTTCAGCTTGAGATAATAAATCAGAAGCAATAAAATCTGAATTTGCAGTTTCATCAGCAATAATTAATAACTCAGATGGACCTGCTAACATATCTATATCTGGTCCGTTTAACATAGAATTAACTTGTAATTTTGCCTCTGTAACGTAAGCATTTCCTGGTCCAAAAATTTTATCTACCTTAGGTATACTTTCTGTTCCAAAAGAAAGAGCAGAAATAGCTTGTGCTCCGCCTATTTGAAAAATTTGATCGATTCCACATGTATAAGCAGTATAAATAATTTCATCACTAATAGGAGGCGGGGAACATAAAATAATATTTTTACATCCAGCAATTTGAGCAGGTATAGCAAGCATTAAAACAGTAGATAATAAAGGAGCTATCCCATTTGGAATATAAATACCAATTGAATTTAGAGGTAAATAAATTTGCTGACAACGTATTCCAGGTTGTGTTTCAATATCTGTATCAAATAAAATTTGAGCTTTATGAAAAGATGTAATATTCTTTTTAGCAATTAAAATAGCCTTTTTTAATATAGGATCAATCTTTAATAAAGAAGATACAATATGATTTTGAGAAACTTTAAATGTATCTAATAAACATTTATCAAATAAATTAGTATAATTCTGTACAGCTTGATCACCTGAAATTTGAACATTTTTAATAATTTCACTTACTTTTGTTCTAATAAGATCACTATTTGAATGAATCGGCCTTAATAAAACTTTTTTTTGTTCATCAAGAGTTAAATCACTCCATTTAACAATTAAATCTAAATATTTCACAATATTTACTCCATCATCTTCTCAATAGGCAAAACTAAAATTGAACTAGCTCCTAAAGATTTTAATTTCTCCATTGTTTCCCAAAATAATGTTTCACTACTAACCATATGCATAGCTACTCGATTTTTATCACCTGCTAATTTTAAAATTGTAGGTCTTTCAGCTCCATGTAATAAAGATATTACTTGTTCAAGTTTATTAATAGGAGCATGTAACATAATATATTTTGATTCACGTGCTTTAATAACACCTTTAATACGAGTCATTAACTTGTTAATTACTTCTCTTTTTAAAAAATTAATGTCTCCGGTTCTACAAATAAGAGAGGCATGTGATTTAAATATAACTTTAACTTCACGTAAACCATTAGCTTCTAAAGTAGCTCCAGTAGAAACTAAATCACAAATAGCATCAGCTAAACCAGCTCTAGGAGCTACTTCTACAGAACCATTTAACATACAAGATTTAAAACGAATATTTTTTCGGTCTAAATATTTTTTTAATAAATTTGGATATGAAGTAGCTATTCTAAAATTTTTTAAAGATTCTATATTAATGTAAGGAGTATTAATAGGAATAGCAAGAGATAATCTACAAATACCAAAATCAAGACGTCTTAAAGTAATATAAGAATTTTCTAAACATTGGGATTTTCGATTTAATAATTCTTCCTCTAAAACATTTTCTCCTACTATACCTAAATCAACTACTCCATCCATTACTAAACCTGGAATATCATCATCACGTACTAACATTACATCAATAGGCATATTTTCAGAAAAAGCTATTAATTTTTGTTGTTTTAAATTAATTTTAATTCCACATAATAATAACAAATTTACAGATTCATTACTTAAACGACCAGTTTTCTGCATAGCTATACGTAAACGATTATTGTTTAACATCTTAAAAATCCTATAATATTTTTATACAAAAAAGTAAATTTTTAAAATTTTACTTTTATAAAACAAAAAAACCCAACAATATAGGGTTTTAAAAAAAGATAGGGTTTTAAAAAAGTTGTTTCTATTGAGTATAAGTAAATATTATTTATAGTAAATTGTAATATATTTAAAAATAAAAAAATTGATGAATTTTTATTTATTATTATTTAATTATAAATTTCAATAAGAGCAATAATAGCTGCATCACTACCAAACATCTTAGGTGCTTGATGAAAAGCAATTATATCAGGATGTTGAGATAACCAAAAAGGTATCTGTTGTTTTAAAATATTTTTCCCATATCCATGTATAATATGTGCACAAAAAATTTTTTCTTTTTGACATATAGTAATTAATTGACCTAATTTTTTTTGTGATTGATATTGGTTTAATCCATGTAAATCAAGTGAAATATCTGGAAAATATTTTCCTTGTTTTAATCGTTTTAAAATATTATTTGAACTTTTATTACGAATGTAAGAAACTGGATTTTCTTTAAAAAAATTTTTTTTATTTCGAAAGCATGAAAAATAATAACTATGTGCTTCTTGTTCAAAAATATTTTTTTTTGAATTTTTACTTAGTACTTTTCTAACTCTTGTATGAAATATTTTATCTTGTACAATTTCACGTATTCCATTTAAATACTGACGAAATACAATATTAATATTATCTTTTTTAAGATTATCTTTATTAGAATATTGCTGATTTTTATTCATAATTATTTATTACCAAAAATTTAATAAATTGATATTGTTTAAAATTATTCTTTTAATAAATATTTTTTTGATTATATAATTTAGTTTTTATAAAAACAACAAATAAAAATTTTTATCATTATTTATTTAATAAAAAAAATATTTTTATATATAATAAATCTATAACTAAAAGAAAAGAAGACAAATATGGCTGGAAATACAATCGGAAAAATATTTTGTGTAACTACTTTTGGTGAATCACACGGCATAGCTTTAGGCTGCATAGTGGATGGTGTTCCACCAGGTTTAAAACTATCATCTGATGATTTACAAGTTGAATTAAATCGAAGAAAACCAGGAAACTCGAGATATACTACACAAAGATGTGAATTAGATAAAGTTCAAATACTTTCTGGAACGTTTAACGGAATTACTACAGGAACTAGTATTGGTTTAATAATTAAAAATACTGATCAAAGATCCCAAGATTATAAAACAATAAAACATTTATTTAGACCAGGACATGCTGATTATACATATGAAAAAAAATATGGTATTAGAGATTATAGAGGAGGAGGAAGATCTTCGGCTCGTGAAACTGCAATGCGAGTTGCTGCTGGAGCTATTGCAAAAAAATATCTTCAAAATAAATATGGAATAAAGATAAGAGCATATTTATCAAAAATTGGCGATATTGAATGTCCATTTGAATCATGGGATGAAGTAAATAACAATCCTTTTTTTTCGGCTAATTCAAAGAAAAATAAAGAAATTAAAGAGCTAATTAAATATTTAAAAAAAATTGGTGATTCAATTGGTGCTAAAATAACAATTATCGCTGAAAATATTCCTATAGGACTCGGAGAACCAGTTTTTGATCGTATAGATGCTGATTTATCACACGCTTTAATGAGTATTAATGCAGCTAAAGGAATAGAAATTGGAGATGGTTTTTTAGTTGTAAATCAAAGAGGCAGTCAACATAGAGATGAAATAAATCCATCTGGTTTTAAAAGTAATCATTGTGGAGGTATTCTAGGTGGAATTAGTAATGGAGAAAATATTATATTAAAAGTAGCATTTAAACCAACATCAAGTATACGAATACCAGGTGAAACAGTAAATATAAATAATGAAAAATCAAAAATAGTTGTAAAAGGAAGGCATGATCCATGTGTAGGTATACGAGCAGTCCCAATTACTGAAGCAATGGTTGCTATTGTAATTATGGATCATATATTAAGATTCCGAGCACAATGCGATAAAAAAATTGTTTAAAAAGTATTAATATATTTAAAAAAAATTGAATTATTTTAAATACATTATATTTGATATATTTTAAAATATCTGTTAATTCGTTTAATACCGGAATAAAATTGAAATAAATATACCACAAATTTTTTTTATGGAGGACATTTAAAATAATGTTCACAGGAAGTATTGTAGCTTTAATTACACCAATGAATAAATCAGGAAATATTTGCTATTCTAGTTTAAAAAACCTGATTGATTATCATGTATTGCATAAAACAACAGCAATTGTTTCAATTGGAACAACTGGAGAATCAGCTACCTTAAGTCAAGAAGAACATATTAAAGCTGTAATGCTAACATTAGAAATTGCAGATAAAAGAATTCCAATTATTGCAGGAACAGGTGCAAATGCAACTACAGAAGCTATATCATTAACAAAAAGATTTGAAAAATCTGGAATTTCTGCTTGTTTAACTGTTACTCCATATTATAATAAACCTACTCAAGAAGGATTATATCAACATTTTAAAGCTATTTCAGAAAATACAGAATTACCACAAATTTTATACAATGTTCCCAGTCGCACTGGATGTGATTTATTACCAAAAACTATAAAACGTTTATCTAAATTTAATAATATAATTGGAATAAAAGAAGCAACTGGGGATTTATCAAGAATTAATAAAATTAAAAATGTAGTTAAAGATAATTTTTTATTAATTAGTGGAGACGATGCAACAGCATTAGATTTTATGCAATTAGGTGGTCATGGAGTCATTTCAGTAACAGCAAACGTTGTTGCAAAAGAAATGAAAAAAATGTGTTCATATGCATTAAAAGGTGATTTTATTAATGCAAGAATTATAAATAAACGTTTATCTTTATTACATGAAGCGTTATTTTCAGAACCTAATCCAATTCCAATAAAATGGCTTGCTAAAAAAATAGGTTTAATTAAATATGACACATTACGTTTGCCAATGACTCCAATTTCATATTCATTAAAAATAAAACTTGAAAAAGCTTTTCAATATGCCAATGTTTAAAAAAAATATTTTTTTTTTCAAAAACAAAATAATAATTCTTCAATTATTTTTTATCTTTTCATTAACCTCATGTAACTTAAATAGTTCACCAAAAAATTATAACATTCTTTTTAATAAAAATAACTTACATCAATTTAAAAAATTAATTATACCGAAGGATATAAATTTCCCTCATGAAAATCCAGAATATAAAATCCCTTATACAAAAAAAGATATAAATAGAGAAAACATTAATATCTTTCCCCCTATATAAACTATTAGTAATATTGAAAAATTATTTCTATTGTTTTTTAAAAATGCAGATTATCCTAACAGATATTCTGCATCACTATTAAATATTTCATAGATAATTTTTTAAATTCAAATAAATAAATTTTTCATAATGTTTTTATAAATTAAAGTTAATATTTTTAGATCTGATATTTTTACACATTCATTCACTTTATGAATAGTACTATTAACTAAACCTAATTCTACAATTTGAGAATTAAGTGGAGCAATAAAACGACCATCTGAAGTACCACCATCTGTAGATAAAATTGGTGTTTTTTTAGTAATATAAAAAATAGATTTTATTACAGATTTTATTAATACTCCTTTTTTTGTAATAAAAGGTAGACCAGAAAGATTCCATTTTATAGAATAATTAATATTATTTTTCTTTAATATTTTTTCAAATTTTAATATAATTTTTTCTTTTGATATTTCATTACTAAATCTAAAATTAAATTGTACAAATAAAGTACCTGGAATTACATTATTATTACCTTCTCCTGAATGAATATTAGAAATATTTATACTAGTAGGAGTAAAAAAATCATTACCATTATCTAATGGCATTGATAATATTTTTAAAATAATCGGTAATCCTTTATGAATAGGATTATCTGCTAAATGAGGGTATGCAATATGACCTTGAACACCAAAAATTTCTAAATCAGCTGTAAGCGATCCCCGACGTCCATTTTTTATACAGTCTCCAATTTCAATATTACTAGTTGGTTCACCAACAATACAATAATCAATTATATCTTTTTTAGATATTAAATAATCTACTACTTTTTTTGTACCATCAACAGCAGAAGATTCTTCATCTGATGTAATTAAAAAAGATAATCGACCTTGATAATTTGGATATCTTTCCAAAAATTGTTTAGTTGCAACAAGCATAGATGCTAAAGCTCCTTTCATATCTGCTGCACCTCTACCAAAAAGAATTCCATTTTTTATTATAGGATCAAATGGATGATGATTCCAATCTTGATAATTTCCAGGTGGTACTACATCTGTATGACCTAAAAAAGTCAATGTTTTACCACTTCCCTTAGTAGCCCAAAAATTTCTTGTATGATTGATATTTATTTCTTTTATTTCAAATCCAAGATTAGATAAAAAATCTATCATAATATCCTGACATCCCAAATCTCTTGGACTAATAGATGGAATTTTAATTAATTTCTTTGTTAATTCAGTTATTAAACAAATCATATTTTTCTCATAAAAATTCTTTAAATAAATACAATATACTTTGAAAATAGGGGGCTATAAGCCCCTAAAAAACTATTTAAAATAGTTAAAATTAATATTTTAAAAAAATTTTTGTTTTATTAACTATATTATCTACAGTAAAACCAAAATTTTTAAATAAAATATTACCTGGAGCAGATTTTCCAAATGTTTCCATACCAATAATTAAACCATTTATTCCTACATATTTGTACCAAAAATCCTTAATACTTGCTTCTACTGCAATCTTTTTAGTTACATGAGAAGGTAATACTGATTCTTTATAAACTTGGTCCTGTCTATCAAAAACATTATTAGAAGGCATTGAAACAACACGAACAGAGTATCCAAAAGAAGCAATTTTTTTAGCTGCAAGTAAAGTAATTTCAATTTCTGAACCAGTTGATATAAAGATCACATCAATAGATTTATTAGAATCATATAATATATATGCTCCATAAGAAATTTGATTTAATTGTATTTTAGTTCTATAACATTGAGATAAATTTTGACGTGATAAAATTAATGCAGTAGGTCCTTTTTTCTTTTCAATCGCATATTTCCATGCTATCGCAGTTTCTACTTGATCACAGGGTCTCCATACATCTAAATTTGGAGTTGTTCTTAAACTAATTAATTGCTCTACTGGCTGATGAGTAGGTCCATCTTCACCTAATCCAATAGAATCATGTGTATATATGAAGATATGTTTAGTATTCATTAAAGCAGCCATACGAACGGCATTTCTTGCATATTCAACAAAAATTAAAAATGTAGAAGTATATGGAATAAATCCTCCATGATTCGCAATACCATTAGCAATTGCAGTCATTCCAAATTCACGAACACCATAATGAATATAATTACCAGACGGATATTCTACTATAGATCGTGAAGACGAACAAATACTTAAATTACTAGGAGATAAATCTGCTGATCCACCAATTAACTCAGGCAATATCTTGACAAATTTTTCTAAAACATTTTGAGAAGCATTACGACTTGCTATATTTTTCGGATTATTTTGTAAATTTAAAATATATTTATCAACTTTTTTATTCCATTCTTCAGGCAAATTTTCTTGAAAACGACGTAAATATTCTTTTGCAAGTTTAGGATATTTTAATTTATATAAAGAAAATTTCTTATTCCATAATTTTTCTAATTTTTCACCTTGTTGAATAAAATTCCACTTTTCATAAATTTTTTTAGGTATTTCAAAAGGTGAGTATTTCCATTGTAAATTATTTCTTGTTAAAATAATTTCTGATTCCCCTAATGGAGCACCATGAGATTCAGAAGTACCAGATTTATTTGGTGATCCAAAACCAATGATAGTATTACAAATAATAATAGAAGGTTTATTTTTTACAGATATTGCGGCCTTAATACTTTTTTCAATAGATTCTGAATTATGACCATCTACATCCTTTATTACATGCCAATTATAAGATTTAAAACGCATAACTGTATCGTCTGTAAACCAGTTAGATATTTTTCCATCTATAGAAATACCATTATTATCATAAAAAACAATTAATTTTCCGAGTTTTAAAGTACCTGCTAAAGAACAAACTTCATGTGAAATACCTTCCATTAAACAACCATCACCTACAAATACCCAGGTATAATGATTAATTATATCATAATCTGGCTTATTAAAATAAGCACTTAAAGTTTTTTCTGCAATAGCCATTCCAACTGCGTTTGCTAAACCTTGACCTAATGGCCCAGTAGTTGTTTCTACTCCTGGTGTTTCATTTATTTCAGGATGACCAGGTGTTTTAGAATTAAGTTTTCTAAAATTCTTAATTTCTTCTATTGATAAATTATATCCAGTAAGATGTAATAAACTATATAATAACATTGAACCATGGCCATTAGATAAAACAAAACGATCTCGATTATCCCATTTAGGATTTTTTGGATTATGTTTTAAAAAATTTCTCCATAATACTTCTGCAATATCCGCCATACCCATAGGCATACCTGGATGCCCTGATTTTGCAGATTGAACTGCATCTACACTTAACATACGAATTACATTTGATAAATCTTTTTTTAAATACATATTACTTCCTCTAATTTTAATTTTATAAAAAAATAAATATTTAAATTAATCTTGAAAAAATTTTTTCTAAAAGAATTTGATCTTTTCCAAAGTTTCTTATACCTTCTGATAATTTATGTACAGCCATTTCATCTTGATTATGCTCCCATCTAAACTCATCCTCAGTAAGAGGAATAGGTGGAACTTTAAATTTATTAGGTGGAATTAACTTTCTATCAAAAATTTCATTATTTAATGCAAGTTTTTTTAATAATATAGGAGAAATAGTTAATCGATCACATCCAGATAATGATAAAATTTGTTGAATATTTCTAAAACTAGCACCCATAATAATAGTTTTATAATTATGTTTTTTATAAAATTCATATATTTTATAAACAGAAATTACTCCAGGATCTTTATCAAACGATAAATTTGATATTAAATTTTGAGATTTATACCAATCATAAATACGACCAACAAATGGAGATATTAAAAATACATTTGCCTCTGCACAAGCACGTGCTTGAGCAAATGAAAATAAAAGAGTAAGATTACAAAAAATACCATCTTTTTGTAATTCTTCTGCCGCTTTAATACATTCCCACGTAGATGCTAATTTAATTAATACTCTTTTTCGAGATATACCTTCTTCTTCATACATATTAATAATTTTTTTAGCTTTTAAAATACATTTTTCTTGATTAAAAGATAAACGAGCATCAACTTCACTAGAAATATAACCTGGTATATATTTTAAAATTTCTATACCAAGATCAACTAAAACTTTATCACTTGCATTTATTAATTTATCCTGATTTAAACCTCCTTTTTTTTTCGCATATCTTATCGCCTTATTGATAAAATATTGATTAGCATCTAAATTTAATGCTTGTAAAATTAAAGATGGATTTGTAGTAGCATCCTCTGGTTTGTATTTACGAATCGAATCTATATCACTTGTATCTGCAACAATTTTAGTAAATTTTTTTAATAAATCTAATTGATTCATGTTTAACCCTTCTAAATAAAAAACATTTAAAAATTAATAAATTATATTATTTTTTATACATTGTATATCTATAACTTTAATAAAAAAATTCAAATAATATTAACTTTTGAAACACTAATATTTCTTTAATATTAAAGAAACATTAGTCCCTCCAAATCCAAAATTATTAGACATTGCAATTTGAATTTTTTTAGAAATAGTTTTCTGAATAATATTCATATTTTTTGCATATGGTTCTAATTTTTTAATATTGATTGATGGAGCAATGAAATTATACTTCAACATTAATAAAGTATAAATTATTTCATGTACACCAGATGCTCCTAAAGAATGACCAGTCATTGATTTTGTTGATGAAATCATCGGTTTTTTCTCATGAAGAAAAGATCTTTTAATTGCTTTTAATTCAATTAAATCACCAATTTTAGTAGATGTTCCATGCGTATTAATATAATCAATTGATAAATTCTTTTGATTTTTTGCTAAATTCATAGATCTTAACGCTCCTTCTCCAGAAGGCGATACAATATCTTTACCATCAGATGTTGCACCGTATCCAATGATTTCAGCATATATATAAGCAGATCGAGAAATTGCAGAATTTAAACTTTCAATAACAACAATACCTCCACCGCCTGATATTACAAAACCATCTCGGTGAACATCATAAACACGAGATGATTTTTTAGGAGTATTATTAAAATTTGAAGAAAGCACTTTCATAACATCAAACTCATAAGCTAATTCACAACTTACTTCTTCACCTCCTCCAGCAAAAATAATATCTTGTTTTCCAAATTTAATTAACTCAAAAGCATTTCCAATACAATGTCCAGAAGTCGCGCAAGCAGAGCTAATTGAATAATTTACACCATAAATTTTAAAAATAGTTGATAAACATGCTGAAATTCCAGATGTCATAGATTTAATTGCAATATATGGGTTTAAAAAATGCAAACTAAAGGGGTTTTTCTTAATATTCGTATATTTTATATAATCTTTTCGAGAGCCTCCTCCAGAACCAACAATTAATCCAATACGAGAATTTTTTTGATAATCTTCATTTCTTAAATTAGCATCTTGAATAGCTTGTTGCATAGACAAAAATGCATATATAACACCATCACTCATAAAACGAGACATTTTTTTAGTTATTAAATTTTTATATTCTAATTTAATATCCCCCCAAACTTGACTTCTCATACCTAATTTTTTCATCTCTTCTGAAAATGTAATTCCAGAATGACCATTATATAATGAAGTTAAAACTTCTTTTTGATTATTTCCAATACTTGAAATAATACCTAAACCTGTGATAACTACTCTATTCAATTATACTCCTTATTAATAATATTTTATTTTAAATAAGATATATAAAAAATAAATTTGATATTATCTAGATAATAAATAATTAATAATTTTAACTAAAATAAAAATTTTTAGGAAAAAAAGTGAATTTGTTTAAATATAATGGAACTCTTTATATTGTACCTACACCTATTGGTAATTTATCTGATATAACTTATCGTGCATTAAAAATATTAAAAGAAGTTGATTTAATAGCTTGTGAAAATATAAAACGTACTAATATTTTATTAGAACATTTTAATATTAAAAACACCTTAATATCTTTTAATAAAAATAATGAATTTTATAAAACTGATAATTTAATTCAAAAATTAAAACAAGGAAAAAAAATTGCTTTAGTATCTAATGCCGGAACGCCGATAATTAATGATCCAGGTTATTTGTTAATTAAAAAATGCCATATATTCTGCATTCAAATTATCCCTTTGCCAGGGCCTTGTTCAGCAATTACAGCATTAAGTGCTTCTGGAATATCTACTAATCGTTTTTGCTATGAAGGATTTCTACCTTCTAAAAAAAAAATAAGACAAAATTTATTGCATTCTTTAAGAAAAGAAAAAAGAACAATTATTTTTTGTGAATCAAAATATAGAATAATTGAAACTATAAAAGATATAATAAATGAAATTGGAAAAAATAGACATATAGTAATTGCTAGAGAAATAACAAAAAAATGGGAAATAATTTATGGAAATAAAGCAAAAGTCATGCTTTCTTGGTTAGAAAATAATAAAAATATTTATAGTAAAGGAGAAAATATTATTATTATTAACGGTTATAAAAAAGATAAAAATATTAATATTTCAGAAAATACAATTAATACTTTTCAAATATTAAAAAATTTTTTATCATTAAAACAATCAGTTCTTATTACTTCTAAAATTCATAAAGTTAGTAAAAATAATTTATATCAGTATGCAATTAAAAATAAAGAAAAATGATTTTTTTTTTTAAATAATATATAATATTTAAAAAAGAAGTTGACTAAAACAGTCGCTTTTTAGAGTTTTCTAAAAAGAGGAAAGTCCGGGCTCCATAGAGCAAGGTGCCAGGTAACACCTGGAAAGCGCAAGCTTATGACAAGTACAACAGAAAAAAAACCACCAGGTTATAATATATTTTAAAATATTATTAATTTATGGCAAGGGTGAAAAGGTGTGGTAAGAGCACACCGCATAATTGGTAACAATTTATGGCATTGTAAACTCCACCTGGAGCAAGGTCAAATATAGGTTATTATAAAAAAGTATGGCTCGTACAAGAACCTGGGTAGACCGCTTGAATTAACAAGTAATTGCTAATCTAGATGAATGACTGTTTAAAACAGAACCCGGCTTATCAGTCAACTTCTTTAAAAAATAAAAAAGGTAATAAATTTATTACCTTTTATTTGTTTTATTTAAATCGATATTACTTTCCTGAAATTTGCATTTCAGAAACTAATATAGATCCACATTGAATATTATTACGAATATCAATATCATTACTAATACTTAAAATATTACTCCATACTTCTCTTAAGTTACCAGATATAGTAACTTCATGTACTGGGTATTGAATATTCCCATTTTCGATCCAAAAACCCATTGCACCTTGAGAATAATTTCCACTAACAATATCTACACCTTGCCCCATTAATTCAGTTACTAATAATCCATTTTTTATATATTTTAATAAATTTTTAAATGATATATTTTGATGTGAAACTAACCAATTCGAAATACCCCCACAATTTCCAGTACTAACTAATCCTAGTTGACGAGCATTGTAATTATTAAGCAACCATGTTTTTAATACTCCATTTTTTACTATATATTTCACAGTTGTTTTTACACCTTCATTATCAAATGGTTTGCTACCCAATCCTTGAAGAATATGTGGATTCTCTATAATATTTAACCAGTTAGGAAAAATTTTCTTTTTTAAATCATTTAGTAAAAAAGTGGATTTTCTATAAACATTATTACCATTAATAGCTGAAACTAAATAAGAAAAAAAAGAAGAAGATAATTCGTTTGAGAATATAATTGGAGACTTCATTGTATTAATTTTTCTAGCACCTAATCTAGATATCACGCGTTTTGCAGTTGTTTGACCTAATTTTTTAGGATTATCTAAATTTTCTATTTTTCTAGAAATAGAATAGTTAAAATCTCTTTGCATTAGATTATTATCACGTGCAATCATACAATTGTAAGCTGAATAACGAGTAGATTTATATATTTCAAGCATCCCTAAACTATTTCCAAAAATATTTATATTAATATGATTACTAAAAAAACTTCCTTCACTATTAATAATTCTTTTATCAAATTTAAAAGCTTCTTTTTCTACTTGAGATGCAAAATTAATTCCATCTTTTATATTTATTTCTGATGGATGAAATAAATCTAAATCATTAGCATTAAAACACAATAATTCTAAATCTGGTAATCCTATACAAAAATCAGAAGAAGAATGCTTAGAAATGTCAATTGCAATATTTAACATTTTTTTTATACTATTAGTACTAAAATCTCTAGACGATATACTGCCTTTAGAAAATTTATTATAAATAGTAATAAATAATATACTATCATTATTAAATTCTATATTCTCTACAATATTATTTCTAATATTAACAGTGCTACCTATTGTTTTTTTAACAAAAACCTCAACTAAATAATTATTTTTTTTTTGAACTAAATAAATTATATTTTTTATTACTTCTAATAATAAATCTTCTTCTATCTTAATTTGATCTATTAATTTCATTTATAACTCCTTGGATATATAATATACAAGTATATTAATATTATTTATTACAAATAACTATATAAAAAAATAACTATTATTTAAATTAGTTAACTTTAATAAATAAAAATTAATATAATTTTATATATCTTATTAAAATATTTTTAAAACATAAAAAGGTAAAATATTAATGCAATATGATCAAGTAATCGCAGGCGATAATATACCAAACGATATATATGTTATTATTGAAATACCAGCTAATTCATCCCCTGTTAAATATGAATTAGATAAAAAATTAGGTTTACTTTTTGTAGATAGATTCCTTCCAACACCAATGTTTTATCCTTGTAATTATGGATATATTAATCAAACATTATCTATGGATGGTGATCCTTTAGATGTTTTAGTTATTACTCCATATCCTATACAATCTTATTCCGTTATCCACTGTAAACCAATTGGAATATTAAAAATGAAAGATGAATCTGGAGATGATGCTAAAATTATTGCTGTACCAAAAAATAAAATTTCTCAATTATATAATAATATTAATAATATATCAGATATACCAGAATTACTAAAAAAACAAATAGAACATTTTTTTAAATATTATAAAAAAATAGAAAAAGAAAAATGGACAAAAATTATAGGATGGGGTGATCATATAGAAGCAAAATTAGAAATTAATTCTTCATATAATCGAGCTAAAAATAAAAAGTAAAAACTATTTTTATTTTTAAAGAATAAAATTTTTTGCATTAACTTTAAAATTAAATAAAAAAGATTTAAAATAACCAATAAGATTATATTTTGAAAAAATATAATAAAAATTTAATCGAGAAGAAATATTTAAAGCTATTCTTGGAAAAATAAAAAAAACAATTTCATTACTATTAAACAGTATATTCCATTGTGATAAATTAAAAGTATTATCTTTTAAAGTAAAATAAAATACAAATAACATATTTCCTTTTTTTATAAGAATTTCTTGATTAATTTTCATATATTTAACTAAATTAAAAGAAGAATTAAAAAATAAAAAAATATAATTTAATATTTTATCACTTTTAATATAAAAATTTTTTATATATATATCAGCCAAAATCTTAGGCTGATATAACACTCCTGATATTTTCATATTTCCTGTACATATTCCATTTAATATTAATAAATCTGATATAAAAAAATTTAGTATTATACATGGGCATCTTAATAAAAAAAATTTACTCTTTATGTTATTTTTATTTAGAAAATCATATATATTTAAGAATCCAAATAATTTATTTTTTTTATTTTTTGAAAAATATATGATCCATTTAGTTTTTAAATTATTTTTTTTTAAATCAACATTTAATTTGAAAAAAGATAATTTTTGTAAAAAAAGTTTACTTTTTATCTTTTTCTGAAATATTAAATTTTTACTATATATTAATATTTTCATATTAGACAATATTTTTCTTCTTTCTAAAATAAACTGTGTTTTAAAAAATAAATTTGTTTTAAAATTAAATGATGAATTAAAGGTTGATTTTAATAAAAAATTTTGAATTTTATCAAAAAAAGAAAAAGCACTATTTTGAATTTTATTAACTTTATTAACTTTTTTAGTATGTTTATTATCATAATAAGTAATTGGATTACTATTTATAATCCATTTTTTTTTAAAAAAAATACAAGTTATTTTTTTTAAGATACCATTCCATATACCTTTTTCATAATTAAAATTACTATTTACTAAAAATTTAATTATTAAATTTTTATTTTTTAGAAAAAAATAAAATTTTTGATTATTATTATTCCAATAAAATTTAAAATCTAAAAAATCTATATTATATTTTAAAAATATAATTTTTTTAATCTTAATAAAAATACTTTTTGTAAAATTTTTATCTGCATTAAAATTAGATAAAATATTAATATAATTTAAATATATAATATTATTCCAAAATATATTTTCTCCTGATAAAAAACCTAAAAAAATAGGTGATATAGTATATCCATGTATATTTAAAGTTGATATAATATCGCCCTTTAAATTAGGTAAAAAGTAAGATAAATTATTAATATTTATAGCAGAATTAATATTAATTTTCTTTGATATTACACCTGATATAAAACCTTGATTTTTACCTAAAGAAAAAATAATCTTAGGTATTTTAAGATTATCTATTTTATTATAATATAAAGAACCTGAAATTAATAATTTTCTATCTATAAGATTAGATATAAAATTAAATTTAGGAATAATAATACTATTTTTTTCTTTACTAAAATTACTTAATAAATTAATATGACCAGATAATTGAGATAAAAATCTATGGGAAATATTTTTACTTTTAATATTTTCTAATTTTTTATTTTTAGATTTTAAAGGAATAAAATTAATCTTTTTAAAAAAAATATTTGTTAAATTACCATTTGCTAAAATATTTAAAAAAAATAAAGGCATTCCTGGTATATTAATAATATTTTTTAATGATAAATAATACTTATCAATAGTGCCTTTAAAAATTATATTGAAAAACTTTAAAGTAAATATTAAATTCTTATTTATAGGAAAATATAAATTTTGAATATCTAAATTAATATATAAGGGGTGAGTTAAATTATTTAATAATATTTCTATATCTATATTAAATTTAAAAAAATCATTAAATTTTAATTTAAATACAAGCTTATCATTAATATATCCACTAAATAAAATATTTCTAAATTTCTTATTAAAAATTATTATTTTTCTTAATTTTATATATTTTATATTTATGTTTATTGGTAATGAAAATTTTTTATTTTTTAAAAAATAAGACACAAAATTATTAATTTTATTTTTACTAAATATATTAATATTTTTTAAAAAAATCTGATTATTACGATTACAATTTAAAAAATTAGACTTAAAATTAATAGAATCAATATAAGTAGGTAATATATTAATATTATTATTAATTAACTTTAATCCAGTATGTACATTAAATAATGTAATATTTTTATTATTTAATTTTAAAAGTATTTTATCAGAAATAATCTTTTCTAAAAATATCGAATTAATAAAAACATTATTTTTTAAATTATTTATATTTAAATAATTATTTTTAAAAAAAAGAAAATTTCTATTATTCAATGATAAAACTAAATTTTTTGTTTCAATTTTTCTTAAAATATTATTTTTTTTAAAAAAATATAATGGATTTAAAAATATATGAATATTTTTAGCCTTAACAGATATACCAAAAAAATTATAATGAATATTTTTTAATGTAAAATTACGCCAATTTCCTGATATTTCTTCTGTTTTTAATCCTAGAAAAAAATAATTTGTTACATTAAAAAATATTTTAAATCCAAAATTACTTTCTAGAAAAAATACTATTAAAAATAAAAAACTAGAAAACAAAATCAAAGATTTAGATAAGTATCTCTGATATATAATCATATCATTAACCTTGATTAAATAATGAATTAATACTTGAAAATATAAAACTATATATTATATTAATTTAAATGAAAAAATTTTAAATTATATAAAATACAACTTTGGAAAAAAATTTAATATGTCTCGAATATGTCAAATTACAGGAAAAAAACGTATGATTGGTAATAATAGATCACGTGCGTTAAATGCAACAAAAAGAAAATTTTTACCAAATATTCAAAACCATCGTTTTTGGATTCCTGAAAAAAAACAATTTATCAAATTACGTTTATCTGCTCATGGAATACGTTGCATCAATAAAAATGGAATAGAATCAATTATAAAAAAGATGCATAATAAAAAATAAAGGTATCAAAATATGGCTAAAAAAAATAGAGAAAAAATTAAAATGGTTTCTTCTTCAGGTACAGGTCATTATTACACTACAACTAAAAATAAAAGAAACACACCTGATAAATTAGTATTAAAAAAATATGATCCTATTATACGTAAACATGTATTATACAACGAAGCAAAAATAAAATAATCATACCTATATTTTAATTAAAGTATAATTTATATTAAATTATACTTTATAAATATTTTTATATTTTAAGAAAAATAATTACTTTTTATATATACTATAATTTTAAAAAAGTATAAGATAAAAAATTCACTAACTGAGTTATAAAATTATTGAAAAAATAAAATGAAGAAAAAGATATAAAATAATATAATACTAATATTCCTATTAATAAATTTAATGGAAATCCAATAGAAAAAATAGATATTTGAGGAGATAAACGATTTAAAATACTCATTATTAAATTAGATAAAAGTAAAAATAACATTATTGGTAAAACAAACATCAAACTATTTAAGAAAATACTACTAGAAAACTTTAATAAAGTAAAAAAAATATCTGTATTTAAAAAAAACGTACTTATAGGTATACTATAAAAACTATTTACTAAAATAAAGATTAAATAAAGATGCATATTAATTGATATAAAAAATAATAACATTAAAATATTTAATAAACGAGATATTATAGAAATACCAATATTATTATTTGTATTAAAAAATGTCGCAAAAGATAAACCCATTTGCAATCCTATTAATTCTCCTGAAAAATTAATTGCAGAAAACAAAAATTGACAAGCAAATCCCATAGTTATACCAATTAAAATTTGTTCCAATAAAAGTACAATACCAAAATAAGAAAATATTTCTATATTAATTTTTGGTAAAAATGGAAATATTATCCAACTAATCAAGGCAGAAAAAATGATTTTAGTTTTATTATTTATATGCTGATCATTAAAAATTGGAACAGTTAAAAAAAAAGATAATATACGAACAAATGGCCAAAAAATATTACTAAAAATAGCCAATAATTGAAAGTTATCAAATGTTAACATTATTTTATAATTACTGGTATATTATTAAATAAATTATGCATATAATCCAACATAACACCTAACATCCAAGGACCAAATATAAAAATTGTAGTTAAAATAGAAATTATTTTAGGAATAAATGAAAGAGTTTGCTCATTTATTTGAGTAGCAGCTTGTAATATACTTATCAACAAACCACTGATTAAAGTAGATAATAACAATGGAGAAGCAATCATTAATAAAACTTTCATTGCTTGACTAAACATAACTATTACATATTCTGGATTCATAAATAAATTCCTTTTAAAAAAAATTAAATATTAAAACTTTGAGATAACGAAGTAACTAATAATTGCCAACCATCTACTAATACAAACAACATTAATTTAAAAGGCAAGGAAATTGTTGAAGGTGGAACCATCATCATACCTAATGCCATTAAAACACTAGCTATAACTAAATCAATAATTAAAAAAGGTATAAAAATAGTAAAACCAATTTGAAAAGCTGTTTTTAATTCACTTGTAATAAATGAAGGTAATAAAATACGCATAGGTATATTATTTTGATCTTTATAAGAAGAAATATGTGCAATTTTTGAAAAAATTTCTAAATCAGATGTTCTTGTTTGATTTAACATAAATTTTTTTAAAGGAATAGCACCTCTTTCAAATGCTTCATCCATATTAATTTCTTCTTTACTAAATGGGAGATAAGACTCTTTATACACTTTTTCAAAAGTAGGCGACATAATAAAAAAAGTTAGAAAAAGAGCTAAACCTAATAATATTTGATTTGGCGGAGCATATGGAGTTCCAAGGGCATTTCTTAACAATCCAAAAACAATGATAATTCGAGTAAAACTCGTCATCATTAAAAGAAAAGCTGGAAGAAAAGTAAGTGTGGTTAAAAAAAATAAAGTTTGCACAGGTAAAGACCAAATTTGAGTTCCATTATTTACATTGTGAACAATTGGTCCAGGTATATTAGCATAAACTAATGGGCAAAATAATAAAAATAAAAATGGAAGTATTCGATACAACATTTTTTTTTTCCAAAATATTTTAGTAAAATTTTTAAAATGATTAAAAAATTTTTTTTTTAATAGAATAATTTTTTTATTTATCAGATAATTCATTTTTTTTTAATTTTGATATAAATGTATATAAATGGGTAATATTATTTTTTGTAACACCTAATATTAATTGAACTTCTTTTACTTCTGCTAACACAATAAATTCATTAGATCCTAATGATATTTTTTCTATTATTTTTATATTCGAATTAGATTTGTTTCTCTTTATAAAAGAAATTTTTTTTATAATCCAACTTAAAACTAATATTAATAATATTATTTGACTTAATGATATAAATATATGAAAAAAATTTATATTATTTAAGATTGGTTCAGCATGATTTAATAATTCTTTTTCTACGTTATTTTTCATATTTAAATATATTATTTAATTAAGAATTTTTTACACTAACAATACGTACACCATATGTATTTTCTAATACAACAATCTCACCAAATGCAACTAATTTACCATTTGCAAAAATTTTTAAAAAATCTTCTTTCTGTTGATCTAAAAATAACATACTTCCTTTCGAAAAATCTAATAATTCTTTTATTTTAATTTTTTTTCTTCCTAATTCTATCGATATATCTACAGGTGCATCAAATATTACTTCTTGACTATTTGATAATTTTTTAGATTGAGTAGATGTTTTTTTTTCTAAATTAATTGTATTTTTACTTTCTTTAGTATTTTTTTCTAATATAGAACTATTAATTTGATTATTAAAATCATGATATTTTTTTTCTTTACTCACTTTCAGATTCCTTGTTTTTGTTTTTTTGATATTTATTTATAAACTTATCCATAAAAACAACTAAATTTTTATTAAAATATTTATAATGTCCTAAAAATATAGGTTTATTATCTATATAAGCTATTATTTGATCAGGATTTTTTATTTCTAAAATATCACCTATAGAAAAACGATGAAAATGAACTGTAGAAGATAAAATTAATTTAGTAATAATATTTAGTTTAACTTCATATATATCAATAAGATTAATATCTGTTTTTACAATATTTAACATCTTATTTTTAAGTATAGTATTATCTAAAGAAGCAAACTTTTGAAAATTTTTTTTAATTATTGATAATGGTAATAAAATACTTAAAAAAACATTTATATGATTTATATTAAAATTAAAATAATTAGTTATAAATTTTTCTTTGAAAAAAGAAAAATTTTTAATATTAATTATTTTCATATCTAAAATTTTTAAATCAATAAAAAAAATTTTTCTTAATACTTGACAATAAGCTTTTAAAATCAGTTTTAAAACTTTATGAGATATAATTTCTTCTGTATATGTTAAATCTCTAGTTTTTGTAATTTTATCGATCGATTTACCATCTCCCCCAAATAGAAAATCTGTAAAGACAGATAAAAAATTATCTGAAAATAATATAAATGATTTTTTTTTAAGATTTAATATTTCTATACTATTAAGAAATAAATATTTTGTATGTCTATCGTGATTAGTATATGAATTTATTTTAATAGAAGAATAATTTAAATTAATATTATTTTTAAGTAAATCAGAAAAATATGATATTGCTTTTTTAGTAAATTTTTTATTAACTTCTTTTAATAGTGTAATTTCATTTAAATTTAAAATATTATAAAAATTATTTTTTTGAAAATTATTAGCATGGTTAATATTATTACTTTTTCCCATTTTTTATCTACCTTATAGGTAAAAGTCATTAAAAATCATTATAAATATTTAATTTCTTAAATTTTAAATATAATTAAAATTTAAGATAATATATTTAAGCATATAAATTAATAAATTTATTTTGTTTAAAATCTTGATAAAAATTTTTAATAGCATTTATTTTTTTTGAATAATTTTTAGAAATTAACATATTTTTATTTTTATGATTCATCAATGAACTAAAAATATTAACCTTTTTTAAGAAAATATTATTTTTCATTAAAGAAGATTTTAGAAATGGTATACAATTATTTAATAAAGATTGAATTAATGTATTATTAGAAATTAATTTTAATTTTGCTTCATTATTTTTCATTTTAATTTTTATATATATTGAACCAAGAGAATTTGGTTTTAAATGAATTTCAGCTTTATTTTCTTTTTTAAAAATAGATAATAAAACTTGACGACTAATCGCTTTTTTCCATTGAATATTTTTTTTATTGTTAAAAAAATTAATTGATTTTTTATTTAATTTTAAAAAACTATATTTATTTTCTTTTTTAAAAGAATTGATTGTATAAATAGAATTTTGAATTTTTTGTTGATTTTTAGTAGAAAAATTACAAGATTTGTTATTTTTAAAATTATTGAAATATAAAAAATCTTTATTACAATTAATAAGTTTTTTTTTATTACTTTCAATATTACAGTAACTAATTTTATTTGAAATTTTATTATAAGAATTTTTACATAAATGAATAATATTTTGATTGTTAAATAAATAAGATTTATTTTTAATAATATTTTTTATATTATCATTAGATTCATATTTGCTATATTTATTTTTATTTATTTGAAGTTTATTTTCGCTTTTTTTTTCTATATATTCAGAAGATTTAAATTTAAATAAAACATCTATTTTTTTTTTTTGTTTTTTAAAAATATTATCTTTATTATAAGCATTATTTTTTATATTTTCTGTATTTAAAATATTTAGTAAATTACTTACCAAAAAATTTAAAGATATAAAATCTTCATCATCTTTTTTCTTTTTTTTAGTAGAAATATTATCAAATTTAATTTCTTGATTTGTTGATAATTTTTTTTTACACTCATTTAATAATGATTGATATAAATTAATATTATCAAAATTATAAAATACATTATAATCCAAATTCAGTGTAATGTTTTTATTTAATATCATATTATCAAAATGAATTAACATTATAATAATTACCTTTTGTTTAATAATTTTAATTGAGAAAGTTCATCACTTAAAATTTGATTTTTCAACAATTCATATTTTTTAATTAATTTTTTATTTCTTTCATTAAAATAATTCCAAGTTTTTAATTTAGATTGACTTTTTAACCATTGACTTTTATTTTTTTCAATAACTAATTCATATTTTTTAATCATATTATTACTTTCTTCAATTGCAATAAATAACATAAAAATAAAATTATTATATATTTTCCACTGATCTATATATATTCCTTCTTTAAGTTTTAAATTTAACTTTGAAATATATTCATTTTTAAAATTCATTAATAAATTTAATTGTTTAATATATTTTTTTTTTTGAATGTATAAATTTTTAATATTATTTTTTTCTTGTTCAATCTTTTTTATTTCTATATTTTCTAAAATAGAAAATATTGTTTTTTTATATTTCATAAAAATCCTACTAAAGAATATTTAAATAAGTATTTTTTCTAATTCTAAACAAGTATTTAAATAATTACTTTTTTCTGATGTACTCTGCTTTAAAAATGCTTCTAAGGAAGTCCATTTTTGAATTGCATTGTCTAAAATTGAATCATTACCTTTAATATAAGCTCCGATATTAATTAAATCTTTATTCCTTTGATAAGAAGTAAATAATCTTTTAAAATAACAAGCATTAGAATATTGATTATTACTTACTATATCTGGCATAATTCGACTAATAGAAGATTCAATATCAATTGCTGGATAATGTCCTAAATCTGCATAATGTTTAGATAATATAATATGACCATCAAGGATAGATCGACAAATATGAGAAATAGGATCCTGATCATCTTCATTTTCTGTTAATACTGTATAAAATGCAGTAATAGAACCTTTGCTATTTGTATTTCCAGAACGTTCTACTAAGATAGGAATTTTGGAAAAAACAGAAGATGGATATCCTTTAGAAACTGGTAATTCACCTAATGACAAAGCCACTTCTCTTTCTGCCATAGCATAACGAGTTAAGGAATCCATAATTAATAAAACATTTTTATTCTGATAATCTCTAAAATACTCTGCAATGCTTGTAGCATATAATGCAGCTTTAATCTGTAATAAAGGTGATTCATCTGCTGGAGAAGCTATAACTACAGATTTATTCAAACCATCTAATCCTAAAATATTCTCTATAAAATTTTTTAATTCTCTTCCTCTTTCTCCAATTAAACCTATTACAACTATATCTGCTTGTGTATATTTAGCCATCATACCAAGAAGAATACTTTTACCAACTCCTGATTCCGAAAAAATACCTATTCTTTGACCTCGACCAATAGTTATTAAACCATTAATAGCACGTATCCCTGTATCTAAAACATCAACAATAGGCTTTCTATCTAATGGATTAATATGTTTAGACTTAATAATACTAAAACATTGTTTATCTAATTCAGGCCCATTATCTAATAATTCACCTTTTCCATTTAATATTCTACCTAGCAAATTGTTCCCTAATGGCATTTTTTTAATAAAATAATTACTATCTTTAAAATTTTTTAAAAAAACTTTAGCACCAGGTAAAATACCATATGTTTTATCAAAAGAAAATAATAACGTTTTATCTTTATTAAAACTAATGACTTCAGCAGAAATATTTGATGGTTTATTATCTATTATTCTTTCAATAATACATTCAGCTCCAATTGGAGCTTTTAAACCTACAACTTCTAAAATCAAACCATTTATACTTATTAAGTAACCATATAAAATAAACTCTGATAACTCATTAACTTGACTTTCAAAATAATTTATTTTATTAAATAATTCAGAATATTTTAATTTCATTGATCTTTCTCTTCTTGAAAAATAATATTAGACACCTCCCTCCATCTAGAAAAAATAGTAGCATCAATATCACCATTTTCAGACTGAATTTTAAAACTATTAATATCAATATTTTGATCAAAAACTAATTCCCATTTTTTATTAGATTTTTTTAATAATTTTTCTATTATTTTTTGATTAATTGGATGTACTATTAATTTTGGTTTTTTTAAAAAAAAATTTTTATTTTCAATAATTTTATTTATTTTATTTAATAGTACTGTTTTTTTAATTGAAATTTTTTCACCAATAATATAAGAAGAAATAATTAAAATAGTTTTTAATAAACGAGAAAACAACATTTTTTCAAATATGGTAATTGTATTTTCAAAATTTAAACATAATCTTTCTAATTTATGATTTAATATAGTAAATTCTTTTTCTTTTTCTTGAAGATTTTTTTTTAAATTTAATAATTGATCACTAAAAATTGGATCTTCAATCTTATCTGATTTTTTAGATACAGTAACAAATTTATTATTTTCTTGAGGATTCTTTTTAACATAAAAATCTGTTTCTTTTAAAATATTTGAATTCCAAAAAAGAAAATTATTTTTTTTTGAATCATTTAATAAAACTTCTTCTGGATACCATTTTTCCCATTGTTTTTTTTTATCTAAATTAGACATAATATTTTCCCAAATTTTCTATTGAAAACATACCATAATCTAAAATATTTTTAATCATCATTAAAATTAATTTTTGCTCGTTTTTTATAGCAATATTAGAAATATAATCTTTTTTATTTAAGTAATATAATATTTTTTTTGATTTTTCTTGATCCATATTATCAAAAAATTTTTTTCTGATAAATTTGTTAGTATTTTTTAATGCAATATATAATTTTTCTTCTTCTAAATAATTCATTAAATATTTAATAACATTATCATCAACATTTAATATATTTTCAAATAAAAATATTTCTTCAATAATTTTATTAGATAGTTCTTTGTTGAAAAAACTAATATTTTTTAATAAATCTTTTTCTTTCTCAATATTCATAGAATTTAAAATTTTAGTAACAGTTTTTATACCTCCTTTATTTAAAAAAATAAAATTTTTTTTCTGTATTAAGTTATTAATAATATTTTTTAATTCAATGATTTTTTCCTCATCTAATCCATTAAACTCAGACATTTTAATTATAATTTTAGTACGTTGTTCTTTATTAAAAAATGATAATACTCGAGCTGCTTGGGATTTACTTAAATATATAAGTATTGTAGTAATAATTTGTAAATGTTCTTTTTTTAATAAATAAGCTAATTTTTGAGGTGACATGGAATTAAGAGATGCAATAGATATTTTAATATTTCTTATTTCCAATGCATTATTTAGAAAATAATTACCTTTATTACCTAAAGCTTTAGTTAACATATCAGAAATATATTCATCATTATTATTATAAACTAAATTATTATTTTTTATAAAAAGATTATAACATTCAGTTAATATTTCATTTAATTTTGTATTAGAACATTGATTAATATTAACCATAGAAGTAACTAATTCTTGAACTTCAAAAGGAGTTAAATATTTTAATACTTCTGAAGCTTGATCAGCTCCAATTGACATTAACAAAAGTGCACTTTTTTCAATACCATTAACAGTCATTTTTATCACTCATCCATTGACGAATAATCGACGCTATAATACGTGGATTTTGATTAGATATATTACAAATTTGATGAATTAAACTATCTGAATTATTTTTCATATTTGAATTTTTAGAAAATTGAGATTTAATTTTAGATTCAATATTAACTAATTCATTTTCATCAAGTTTATTTTTAATTTTTGGTTTATTTTTATATAATTTTTTATTTCTATAAATACTTTTTGACAAATAAAAAATATATTTTTTTAAAAAATATAAAAAAAATAATCCTAGAAAACACCATGGTATGATAATTGAAAAAGTATTAAAAATATTAGGTTGATGAAAATTATTTGGTTTTTGGAAATTATTATTATTTTTTAGAAAAAATTCATTAATAATATGTACACTATCACCTCTAATTTTAGAATAACCAATTGATTCACAGACTAAATTTTTAATATTTTTAATTTGACTTCTATTTAATGGTAATATTTTTCCGTTTTTATCTTTAATAAAATTAATTACTACTCCAGCAGATAACCTTTTAATTTCACCTATATTCATTTTTATATGTGATAAGCTATGATTTAATTCATAATTAATTGTATCATCATGATTAATTATAGAATTAGAACTTGTAAGTTGATCTTTAAATAATTTATTATTTTGTTCTATATTAAATTTTTTATAATTATTTTGAAAAGAATAAATCTTAGAAGAAGGTTTATTTACATCATTGTTATTTCTATTTTTTATTTTGTCATTAATAACACTTTGACGTGAACGTATTGACTGGTTTTTATAACTTGAATTAGGCTCATATTGTTCTTGTGTTTTCTCTTGAGAATTAAAATCAATTTGAGCAGTTACCTGAGCATATACATTTCCTACTCCAAAGATTGGTTCTAAAATATTTTGAATTTTATTAGCATATTTAAATTCAATTTGTTCAGTATATTTTAATTTAGCATTATTAATTTCATCTGATAATAACGTAGAACTATTTAATAGTTTACCAAAATCATCAGCTATAGTTATATTATTTATAGACAAACCAGATACACTATTAGAAATTAAATGCAATATTGCATTTACTTGTTCTGAATTTAATTCCATTCTAGATTTTAAACTTAAAATTACTGAAGCTGATGGTTTTTTTTTATCTTGTAAAAATAAAGAATTTTTTGGAATAGATAAATGAACTCTTGCGCTTTTTACAATATTAATCCTTTGTATAGTACGAGCTAGTTCTCCTTCTAAAGCACGTTGATAATTAATTTGTTCATTAAATTGACTAATTCCAAATTTTTCTTTATCTAATATTTCAAAACCAATTCCACTATGAGGTAAATTTTTCTCTGCTAAATATAATCGAACATCATATACTTTATTTTTAGGAACTAACAATTTTTTTGAATCTTCTGAAAATTGATATGGGACTTTCATTTCATTTAAATAATTAATAATAAAATCTCCATCTTCAGTAGATAAATTATTATATAAAACTTGATAATCAGAAGATTTTTTCCATATAGAAATAGAAATTGTGCTAATTACTGCTAATACTAATAAAATTATTAATATACGTGAATTTTTAAAAAAATAAGATAAAAAATTACTAAGCTTTTTTTTCTCTTCTGATATTGATTCTTCTGCAGTACTGAAATTCATGATATCTTCCTAATCTAGTAGATAATCTAAAAACATAATAAAATAAAAAATTCATTATACATTGAAATAATATATTTCTTAACGAATTGCTTTATAAATGAAGTATAGTATATATCTTTTAAAAGATATGATATTATATTCAAAAAAAATTTAATCATACATAAAAACATTGGAGAATAATATGTTTATTGATGATATTAATAATAAAGATATTTACACTATTGATTCATTAAATAAAAGTAAAAATAACATCATAGAATCTAAAAGTTTTATGCATTTCTTTCAACAAGCATTAAGTGAAATAAATAGTACTCAAGAAAACACAAAAAAAAGTATTAATAAACTTGAATTTAATCCATCTTCTACATCTTTAAATGATGTAATGATTAATCTTCAAAAATCTTCTATTTCTATAGAATTAGCTATTCAAATCAGAAATAAAATTATTTCAGCGTATAAAGAAATTATGAATCAACAAGTCTAAATTAAAATGCTGTGCTTAATTTAATTTAGCACGGCATTTAATTATCTTAATCAATATATTTAATTAAAAAATATTATTGGAGCTAAGCGGAATCGAACCGCTGACATTTTGCATGCCATGCAAACGCTCTTCCTACTGAGCTATAGCCCCAAAAATATTACAATATAAAAACACATGAACTCTGTCAATTTATTTTTTCTATAAAAATTTTATTAGTTAATTTTTTCTTTATTGATCTTATTTATAAAAAAAATAGCCTTTTTTAATCTCAATAAAGTTTTTTCTTTTCCAAGAAAAAATATTATAGAACTTATATTGGGTGAACATATAGAACCAGTTAATATAAATCGTAATAACATATTAATTTCTTTTAATAAAGCATTTGATTCAATAGATTGATTCTTAATAATTTTTAATAATATTTCGATTTTCCAAGAAGATAGATTTTTTATTTTGTTATAAAAACTTTTTAAAATAGAAAAATTTTTTAAAATTAAATATTTTTTAATATAGTTCTTATTTAAATATTGAAATTCTTCATAAAAACATTTGCAAGAGTTTGCAATTTCTTTTAAAGTATTATGTCGACTTTTATATAATTTTAATAAACATTCTAAATTAGGTCCATTTTTTATATTTATATTGTCATGTTCCATATAACCTTTTAAAATATTAGTAACATAATTTAATGATAGATTATTAATATAATATTTATTTAACCATAATAATTTTTTTATATTAAAAGTACTAGAAGATCTACTAATAGAATCTAAATTAAATAATCTTTTTAATTCTAAAAGATTAAAAATTTCTTGATTTCCATATGACCAACCTAATCTTACAATATAATTAATTAATGCTTCTGGTAAAAATCCATTTTTATAATAATCAATAATATTTTGAGCATTATCTCTTTTAGAAAACTTCTTTCCATTTTCATTAAGTATCATAGAAACATGTGAATAAATAGGTATTTTTGCTTTTAAAGATTTTAAAATATTAATCTGACGAGGTGTATTATTAATATGATCTTCTCCTCGAATTACATGTGTAATATCCATATCCAAATCATCTATAACAACACAAAAATTATAAGTTGGAATACCATTGGATCTCTGAATTATAAGATCATCTAATTCGCTATTATTAAAAGTAATATCACCTCTAATTTTATCTTTAAATGTTACTATTCCAGATGTAGGATTTTTAAATCGTATTACATATTTTTTATTATCAATATTCCTTTTAATACTTAAATTTCTACAAGTCCTATTATAACGAGGTTTTTCTCCTTTATAAATTTGTTTTAATCGTGATTCTTCTATTTCTTTTTCTGAACAAAAACATTTATAAGCTTTTCCTTCTTTCAACATAATTTCAATTACTTCTTTATAACGTTCTAATCTTTGTGTTTGAAAATAAGGACCTTCATCCCAATTTAAACCTAACCATCTTAACCCTTTAAAAATTGAATCAACTGATAAAGATTTAGATCTGTATATATCAGTATCTTCTATACGTAATACAAATATACCATTATAACGACGTGCAAATAACCAAGAATATAATGCTGTTCGTATACTACCAATATGTAAATTTCCAGTAGGACTAGGTGCAAAACGAGTTTTAACTTTCATATTTTCCTTCAAAATATTTATAAAAACTTATATAAAAATTTTTTAAATAAATTTTATATATGTAAATATAGATGATTATTTAAACATAATGATTAAAATTACAACAAATAAATAATCTTTTAAAAAAAAAGATTGACTCTGCTTATCTTATCTTTACAATATATATAAAAGGGTGATTAGCTCAGTTGGTAGAGCTCCTCCTTTACACGGAGGAAGTCGGCGGTTCGAGTCCGTCATCACCCAAAAATATTTTGGGTCGTTAGCTCAGTTGGTAGAGCAGTTGACTTTTAATCAATTGGTCGCAGGTTCAAATCCTGCACGACCCAAAAAATATTAATTTTTTAATTTGTATTTTTCAATTAATAAATCAAATTCTTTTTCATTAATCATTTTAATATTTGTTTTTTTCGCATCTAAAAATTTACGTCCATATTTTTTTCCATAAATTAACAATTCCGTTTTTTTAGAAACTTTGCTATTGATATTTGCACCTAAATTTTTTAAAATTTCCTTCATTTTTTTTCTAGAATAGGAATTAAATATTCCTGTAATAACAACATTTTTATTTAAAAAAATAGATGTTTTATAATTAATTAAATTATTTTTATTAGGTAAAATATATAATACTCTTAATAAATCTTTAATTAACTTACGATTCTCAAGAATTGAAAAATAATTAAATATATTGTTAGCAATTATTTTACCTACTCCATTTATAGATGCTAATTCTTTTTCAGAAGCATATATAATATTATTTATTAAATTAAAATAATTAGCTAATTTTTCCGATATTAATTCTCCTACAGAAAAAATTCCTAAAGCATAAATAAAACGTTTTATAGTAGTTTTTTTTGATTTTGAAATAGTTTCAATAATGTTATAACTTTTTTTTTCTCCTATTTTATCTATATTTTTTAATTGTTCTATTTTAAGAAAAAAGAAATCAATTAAATTTAATACAATCTTATTTTCAACTAATTTGTTAATAATTTTAGGACCTAAACCACTAGCATTTAATGCATTTTTAGAAAAAAAATGATTAAAAAATTTCTTTTTTTGAGCTTCACATAATAAACCAGAAAAACAACGTATAACATTGTCTTGTTGATTAACTGATAAATTTGAATCGCATATTGGACAAAATTTTGGAAAAGATATTTTTTTTGAATTTTTAAGACGTTTTTCTAAAATAACATTTACAATTTTAGGTATAACATCTCCAGAACGTCGTATTAAAACATAATCATTTTCATGTAAGTTTAATTTTTTAATTTCTTTTTTATTATATAAAGAAGCTTTTCTAATAATTACACCTGATATACATACAGGATCAAAATAAGCTACTGGAGTAATTAATCCTGTTCTTCCAACTTGGAATTTTACATAATTTAATCTAGTTATTTCTTCTTTAGGAAAATATTTAAAAGCTATAGCCCATTTAGGCCATTTATTATTCACACCTATTTTTTTTTGTAAATAAATTGAATTTACTTTAATCACAATTCCATCTATATCAAAATCCAATAATAAACGTTTTTTTTCAAATTTTTTATAAAAATTAAATATTTCTGAAGAATTCGAAGTAATTAAAATTTTTTTATTAATAGGTAAACCCCATCGCTCACAAATTAAAAGCGCTTCATAATGAGTTTGACAAGATTCCATATCTTTAAAAAAATTAAATCCATGACAAAAAAACATTAAATGTCTTTTAGCTGTAACTTTAGAATTAATTTGTCTTAATGATCCAGCTGCAGCATTACGAGGATTTGAAAAATATTTTTTTTTATTTATAAAATATTTTTTATTTAATTTGATAAAATCAGATTTTAACATAAAAATCTCACCTCTGATTTCTAATCTTTTAGGTATATTTAATCCTTTTAATTTTAATGGAATAGATTGTATTTCTTTTATATTATTAGTAATATTTTCACCAAAATAACCATCACCTCGTGTTGAAGCTCGAATTAAATTACCTTCTTCATAAATTAAATTTACTGCTATACCGTCAATTTTTAATTCACAACAAAAATCTATTGTAGAATTAACTATATATTTTTTAATTCTATTTTCAAATTTTAAATATCCATTTAAATCAAATATATTCTCTAAAGATAACATAGGAGAAAAGTGCTCTGATTTTTTAAATTTACTAAGTAAATATGAACCTACTTTTTGAGTAGGCGAATTAAAATTAAACAATTTTTTATTTTTTAATTCTAAATTATACAATTTATTTAATAAAAAATCATATTCTGCGTCAGAAATTATCGGTTGATCTAAAGTATGATAAAAATAATCATATTTTAAAATTTTTTTACGTAATTTATTAATTTGATATTTAATTTTTTTCATACATATTATAAGAAATTAAGGAAATAGAAAATTTTATTAAAAGTTTACTTTAAAAGATTATTACTTTTTAATATATAATAAATAAAAAAATATTCTAAAACAAAGTTTATTATATTAAATAATTTAAAATTTAAAAAAATAAAATAAAGAAAAAATATCAAAAAGTTAAATAATATAAAATTAATATTTAAATTAAAATATAATATTGAATAAAATTATTAAAAAAATAAAAAAATTTAAATTTTTTATAAATTTTAAAATAGATTACTTTAAAGGTTCTTAAAATAAGTATAATGAATAACTAATTATATAAATTAAAAATTTATTAAAATAATATTAACATCATAATATTAATAAAAAATAGGATTAAAATGAGTACGATATATGAAGATAATTCTTTAACTATTGGAAATACACCACTTGTCCGTTTAAATAGGATTGGGAATGGTAATATTTTAGCAAAAATAGAATCTAGAAATCCAAGCTTTAGCGTAAAATGTAGAATTGGTGCTAATATGATATGGCATGCAGAAAAAAAAGGATATTTAAATAAAAAAATTACATTAATTGAAGCAACAAGTGGAAATACAGGTATAGCTTTAGCATATGTTTCTGCAGCAAAAAATTATAAATTAATTCTTACAATGCCTGAATCAATGTCTATGGAAAGAAGAAAATTATTACAATCTTTAGGTGCAAAATTAATATTAACAGATAAAAAAGAAGGTATGAAAGGAGCTATTAATAAAGCCAATCAAATTAAATCTTCTAATAAAAAAGAATATTTGCTATTAAAACAATTTGAAAATCCTGCTAATCCAGAGATACACGAAAAAACAACTGGACCAGAAATTTGGAATGATACTAACGGGAATATAGATATATTAATTTCAGGTGTAGGAACAGGAGGAACAATTACAGGAATTACAAGATATATAAAAAATATTCAAGGTAAAAAAAACTTAATTAGTATTGCTGTCGAACCAAAAGAATCACCAGTAATTACACAATTTCTATCAGGAGTAGAAATAAAATCTGGACCACATAAAATTCAAGGTATTGGAGCCGGTTTTATCCCTAAAAATTTAGATTTAACTTTAATTGATAAAGTAATTACAATATCAAGTGATGAAGCAATATTATGGGCTAGACAAATAATGAAAAAAGAAGGAATTTTAGCTGGTATTTCTTCCGGAGCTGCTATAGCAGCATGTTTAAAAATACAAAAGAAAAAAAAATTCTTAAATAAAAATATAGTAGTTATACTGCCTTCTTCTGGAGAACGTTATTTAAGTACAGAATTATTTTCAACATCATTTTAAAATAAATAATATTAAGAAAAAATACAACTTCTTTAATAAAATTAAAAAATAATTTTTTATTATAAAAGTTGTATTTTAATATTTAAAATAAATTATATTTTATTAAATAAAAAAAATATTAAGGAAAAACAATGTTTCAAAATAAAATAAAAATTACTGCTTTGCACGGTTTGCATACTCGACCTGCAGCTGAATTTGTAAAAGAAGCAAAAAAATTTATTTCTGATATCAATATTATTTACAATGGAAAATCTGTTAATGCAAAAAGTTTATTTAAAATTCAAACACTAGGTTTAGTACATGGAAGTTTAATTACATTATCTGCAGAAGGAGAAGATGAAGAAAAAGCTATTAAACATTTATCTAAAATAATGACAGAATTAGAATAGATCATAATTAAAAATAATTTATGAATTTTTATAAAATACCGGAGGTTCATTATCACTTCCGGATTTCTATTATAAAAAAAATATATTCGCCTGACATTCAATGTTTTCCTATCTAAAACAAATATAAAATTTATAGTTAAAGGTAATGTTATGATCTCAGGCATTTTAGCATCACCGGGTATTGCTTTTGGCAATGCTTTATTATTAAAAAATGAAGATATTGTCATTAACCGGAAAAAAATTTCTGTACAAAATATTCCAACAGAAATAAATAATTTTTTTAATGGAAGAAAAAAATCAGTAAAACAATTAATAGAAATAAAAGAAATTACAGGAAAAAATTTTGATAAAAAACAAGAAAACATTTTCGAAAGTCATATTATGTTACTTGAAGATGAAGAATTAGAACAAGAAGTAGTTAAATTAATTAAAGAAAAAAAAATATCAGCAGCGGAAGCAACTGAGTATGTAATTCAAAAACAAGCTAATACCCTTGAGGAAATACAAGACGAATATCTAAAAAATAGAGCTATTGATGTTAAAGACATTGGTTTGCGTTTGTTAAAAAATATACTAAATATTAATATTATTGATTTAAATAATATAAAAAATAAAGTCATTTTAATTTCAAAAGATCTCACTCCTTCAGAAACTGCTCAAATTAATCTAAAATATATTTTAGGATTTATTACAGATTTAGGCGGTCCAACATCACATACTTCAATCATAGCTAGATCGCTTGAAATACCTGCAATCGTAGGAACTGGTAACATTACAAAAATAGCAAAAAATAATGATTATATTATTTTAGATTCAATTAATAATCAAATTTTTATAAATCCTTCTAATGAAATAATAAATGAAAAAAAAGAAGCAAAAAAAAACTATCTATTTGAAAAAAATAATCTAAAAAAATTAAAAAATTTACCAGCTACTACAATTGATGGTCATAATATTAAAATTGGATCTAATATTGGAAATATTCACGATATAAAATCTGCAAAAGATAATGGTGCAGAATGTATTGGACTATATCGAACAGAATTTTTATTTATGGGTAGAAATACATTTCCAACTGAACAAGAGCAATTTCAAGCATATAAAAAAGTTGCAGAAATTATGAAAAACAAATCAGTAATTATAAGAACAATGGATATTGGAGGTGATAAAGATTTACCATATATGAATTTACCAAAAGAAGAAAACCCATTTTTAGGATGGAGAGCAATACGTATTTCAATGGATCGAAAAGAAATATTAAAAACACAATTAAGAGCTATACTTAGAGCTTCCGCATTTGGTAAAATATATATTTTATTTCCTATGATTATATCTGTAGAAGAAATAAGAATATTAAAAATAGAAATTGAAAAATTAAAAAACCAACTAAATCATGATAAATTGCTATTTGATGAAAATATAAAAATCGGAATAATGATAGAAACCCCAGCATCAGCTATAATAGCAGAGCATTTAATAAAAGAAGTAGATTTCTTTAGTATTGGCACTAACGATTTAACTCAATATACCCTAGCAGTTGACAGAGGTAACGATTTAATTTCACATTTATATAATCCTATAAGTCCATCTATATTAAAATTAATTAAACAAGTTATTGATATTTCACATAAGTATGGAAAATGGACTGGCATGTGTGGAGAATTAGCAAGTGATGAACGCATCACTCCTCTTTTACTAGGTATGGGTTTAGATGAATTTAGTATGAGCTCAACAAGTATTCCTAAAATTAAAGAAATAATTAGAAAAATATCTTTATTTAAAGCTCGTAATTTAGCTAAAAAAATATTAACTTTATCTACAACAAAAGAAATATTTCATTTATTAAATAAATTTAATTAAGGAGTCATTTGATTTTTTAAAAAAATCTAATGATAGAAGTACTTAGGAGAAAAAAATGGGTTTCTTATCAGATTTTTTTAATAGTAAAAAATCTAATTTTTCAAAAAAAATAGAAATTTTTGCACCTGTATCAGGTGAAATAATTAAACTTGAAGAAGTACCAGATGTAGTTTTTTCAAAAAAAATTGTAGGTGATGGAATTGCAATAAAACCATCAGGAAATAAAATAACATCTCCGATCAATGGAACTATTAGCAAAATACTTGATAGTAAACATGCTTTTTCAATTCTTTCAGAAGATGGAGTTGAACTATTTGTACATTTTGGAATTGATACAATACAACTAAAAGGTGAAGGTTTTAAAAAAATTGCAAAAGATAATCAAAAAGTAAAAATAGGAGATACAATTATTTTATTTGATTTATATATATTAGAAAAAAAAGCACGTTCTATTTTAACACCAGTAGTAATATCTAACATGGAAAAGTTTAAAAAAATAGAAAAATCATCAGGCTCTGTTATTGCTGGAAAAACAATAATTATGTCTTTATATAATTAATTTCTATAAAATAATTAATTTCTATTAAAAAATAAAAACGGTGCTATTATTTAGTACCGTTTTATTTAAATAAGTAGAAAATAATGTTTTATATTTATCAAATTCTTAATTCTATAATAATTGGATTAATAGAAGGGATTTCAGAATTTCTTCCTATTTCGTCAACAGGACATATAATTATTATTAGTCATTGGATAGGAATATCAAATAAAGAAACAGAAATTTTAAAAATATTTGTTCAATTTGGATCTTCAGTAGCAATATTAATATTCTTTTCTAAAAAAATAATTAATTTAATATTATCTAAAAATAAAAAAAATCAAACAAAAAAAATACATATTTTAATTTCCATAATACCTACGGTATCTTTAGGTTTAATATTTTATCATGATATTAAATTATTATTCACTCCTAAAAATATTACTATATCATTAATTCTTGGAGGTATTTTCCTTATATTCTGTGAACTATTTAAACCAAAGAAATCTAAAACTAATTCTATTTATAATATTAGTTTATTTCAATCATTTATAATTGGATGTTTTGAGTCAATGTGTCTTTATCCAGGTTTTTCAAGATCTGGATCTACTGTAGGCTCTTCAATGTTATTAGGTATTAAAAAATCTGTTGCAATAAACTTTTCTTTTATTATTTCAATCCCTTTAACAATGGGAGCATCTTTTTTAGACTTATTAAAAAATATTAATAACATCAATATTTTTTTTATACCATATTATTTTATTAGTTTTTTTATTTCTTTAATTATTTCTTTGTTTTCAATAAAAAAATTAATTTTATTATTTAATAAAATTTCATTAAATTTTTTTGGATTATATCGATTTATAGTAGCAGGGTTGATTTATTTTATAAACTAATCAATTATAATTTTAATGAAAAATTAGTTTTTAAATTATTTTTTCTCCATAAATCTAATTTTTTGATTCTTAATCGATTAAGTTCATATTTAATTTCTTTTCCTTTAAAACCTTTTTTTAAAATATCTTTAATAGATATATTTTGTATAATATAAAAAGATTTCTTTAAAAAAAAACCAGATTCTAAATTAATAATAGAACTATTTTTTAATTGACTATATGAAAAATTAAAATTAATTAAAAATGCAAATTTTTCAATTCTATCTGGTTTTCTCCAAGCATCTATTTTGCAAAAAAAATTTATAATATCTTTTGAGGATTGAGATTTTATTGAATTTAAAAAACTATAAAAACCAACACTTAAAATAGCAATTTCCTTTATATATGTAGGAATATTAAAACGATTACAAAAGTTTTTTACAATTGATACAGAAAAAAAATCATAAAACTTAGTGCTTTTTATAGAATTTATATTTAAAGAAAAAAATTGAAATAAATAGGAAAAACGTATAGAAACATCTTTAGTTAAATTAGATATTTTTGATAAACCCATTGATAAAAAAAAATTATCTAAGTTATTAAAAAAATTATTGAAAAAAAAATTTTTTTTATATAAAAAATATATTTCTGGGAATATTAAATTCAATGCTTTAAAAGAATATAATAATTGAAAATAAACATGTGGATTTTTAGTTTTAAAAGCTTTTTCAGTTTCATTCCAAACTCTATTTTTAGTTAAATATAATAATGCTTTTTTTTTAACTATTTTATGTATTAAAACTATAGTTTCTTTTGCAATATAAAAACCTAAATGCATTAATTGTGCTGAAAATCTTGCTATTCTTAGCACACGTAATGGATCTTCAATAAAAGAGTCAGAAACATGTCGTAATACACGATTTTTTAAATCTAATATTCCTTTATATGGATCAATATAATTCCCAAATTTATCTTGAGCAATAGCATTAATAGTTAAATCACGCCTAATTAAATCTTCTTCTAAAGTTATATTAATATTAAAACTTATATCAAAATCAATATGACGATTTCCTATTTTTCTTTCTTTTCTAGCTAAAGCATATTCCTCGTGTGTATCTGGATGTAAAAAAACTGGAAAATCTTTACCAACTTGTTGAAAATTTTTTTTTAATAACATTTCTCTAGTAGCTCCGACCACTACCCAGTCTCGATCTTTAATTGGTAAATTTAACAATCCGTCACGTACAGCACCTCCAACTAAATATATTTTCATAAAATTCTCTTATAAATTAAAAAAATAAAAACTTTATTTTATAATAAAAATATAAAATATTTAAAAATATTTAAATATTTAAATATTATTTGTAATAATTTAATCATTGTAATAATTTAAAAGATAATATATAAAACATAAATTATTATTAAATATTAAAATATTTAAGGATATTTAATGAAAAAAGAAATTATTGATTTTAATAATGCACTTGTTCTTATAGTAGGTGATTTAATATTAGATTGTTATTGGTACAGTAAAAATTACTATATGCTATCAGAACAATCAATACCTGTTGCATTAATTAAACAAACTAAAGCACAACCAGGCGGTGCAGGAAACGTAGCCAAAAATATTGCAGAAATTGGTGGTAAATGTAAAATAATTGGTTTGATTGGAAAAGATAATGAAGGATTAACTTTACAAAAATTACTTAAACATATAAATATTTATTCTGATCTAATAATTATTAAAAATTCTAAAACACTTACAAAAATTAGAATTTTATCAAAAAATAAACAATTAATTCGATTAGATTTTCAAGAAAAATATATTTATGATAATTTTGATTTACTATATAAAAAAATTATTAACTCATTAATACATTATAAAGTATTAATACTTTCAGATTATAATAAAGGTACACTTTTCCATATTGAAAAAATTATTAATTTAGCAAAAAAAATGTCTATTTATATTTTAATAGATCCTAAGGGAGATAATTTTAAAAAATATTCAGGAGCAAGTTTATTAACACCTAATCTATCAGAATTTGAAAAAATAGTAGGTAAGTGTCAGGAAGAAAAAGAAATATTACAAAAAGGAAAAAAATTATTATATGAACTAAATTTATCAGCATTACTAGTCACTCGATCTAAAAATGGTATGACATTATTTCAGCCTAAAAAAAAACCAATACACTATCCAGCACTATCTAATACACCATCAGATGTAACAGGAGCAGGCGATACAGTTATTTCTATTATTGCTAGCGCACTATCTATAGGTTATTCTTTAGAAGAATCATGTTTTTTTGCAAATGTAGGAGCAAGTATTGTGATACAAAAAATTGGTACTGAAACTTTAAATATTAATGAATTAAATAAAGTATTAAATTAAATAAATCAAATATTTAATAATAAATTTTATATCTAAATATTATTTGTAATACTTAGATATAAAAAAAGATATCAATCTTTTTAAATATATCTTGATTATTGCTCTTAATTTTTATTCAGGATATAATAATTATATATTTTTTATTTATAAAAATATTTTAATTCAAGATACTGATTGAATAAGGTTTTAAAAATGACTCAAAAACTACTCTATAAGTTTGGAAAACCTATAGAACGTGTTCAAAAAGCAATATTAGCTTTAAAATCTGGACAAGGTATAATTATATTAGATGACGAAAATCGAGAAAATGAAGGTGATCTTGTTTTTGCATGTGAAAATATGACAGTAGAACAAATGGCTTTAACAATTCGATATGGTAGTGGAATTGTATGTTTATGTATTACTGAAGATCAACGGAAAAAATTAAATTTACCAATGATGGTCGAAAACAATACAAGCACATATCGAACTGGTTTCACAGTAACAATAGAAGCTTCAAAAGGAATTTCCACTGGTGTTTCAGCAAAAGACAGACTAACAACGATAAAAACAGCTATAGCAGATAATGTAAAACCACATCATTTAAATCGACCAGGACATGTTTTTCCTTTAAGAGCAGAAAAAGGAGGAATCTTAAAAAGACCAGGACATACAGAAGCAGCAATTGAAATAGTATCTCTTGCAGGTTTTAAACCAGCTGGTGTAATTTGTGAACTAACTAATAAAGACGGTTCCATGTCTAAAACACCTGAAATTATTAAATTCTCAAAAGAAAAAAATATGACAGTATTAACTATTCAAGATTTAATTTTATATATTCAAATGAAAAAATAAATTATACATAAAAATTTATTACATCTTAAAATATAAACTACTATAATAAACTATCTAAAGACCATTTAGGTTTTACTAATATATTTAAAAAAGAAGATTTATTTAAGTTTTTATAACGTAAAAATCCTAAATAAGCAATCATTGCTCCATTATCAGTACAAAATTTTGAAGATGTATAAAAAACTGTACTATTAAAATACTTTTTCATCATTATATCTGATTTTTTACGCAATTTTTTATTTGCACTGACACCTCCAGCTATCACTAAATTACTCCATCCTTTTTGATATAAAGCTTTTTTAGTTTTAATTAATAAAATATCAACTACTGCATCTTCAAAAGCTTTTGCAATATTTGCTTTTTCTTGAATATCTAAAATATTATTTTTAATAATATTAGCTGTAAAAGTTTTTAAACCTGAAAAACTAAAATTTAAATTACAATGATTTTTCATTGGTCGTGGAAAATATAAATTACTTTTTACACCTTTTTCAGCTAAATCTGATAATTCTTTTCCATTTGGATATTTTAAACCTAATAATTTTGATACTTTATCAAATGCCTCACCCGCAGCATCATCTACTGAAGTACCAAGAATTTCATATTTTCCTAGTTTATATGCTGCAATAATTTGAGTATGTTTTCCAGATACTAATAACCCAATAAATGGGAATTTAATTGACTTAAACTCTAACATTGGAGATAATAAATGAGCTTCCATATGATTTACAGGCAATACAGGAATATTTAAAGAAAAACCTAAAGAATGCGCAAATGTAGCTCCAACTAATAAAGATCCAACTAAACCAGGTCCTGCTGTATATGAAATAAAATCAATTTCCTTCATATCTATTTTTTGAAAAATTTTATCTATTAAAATAACTATTTTTTTTGCATGTTCACGAGATGCTAATTCTGGAACGATACCTCCATGCTTAGCATGTATTTTTTTTTGACTATATAATTCATTTATTAATAAACCTTTAACATCGTCATAAATTGCTATACCTGTATCATCACAAGATGTTTCAATACCTAATACTTTCATTATATAATACCTATTTTAAAATAAATAAAATATCTAATACTATTAATAAAAAAAATGTTCTAAAATGATACTTTAGAATAGAATATCAATTAAGATACGATTTACTGTATCTATAAATTAAATAATTTATTTAAATTGTATACTATATAAACCATACTATAAAAATATATATTTGAGGTCAAATATTCAATGCCAATAATAAAAGTACGTGAAAATGAACCATTTGATGTAGCACTTCGTCGTTTTAAAAGAGCCTGTGAAAAAGCAGGAATTTTAGCAGAAATAAGAAGAAGAGAATTTTATGAAAAACCTACTACTGAAAGAAAACGAGCAAAAGCTTCTGCTGTAAAACGTTTAGCTAAAAAGCTCACACGAGAAAATGCAAAACGTGTTCGTATGTATTAAAAATATTTAAACAAACCGTTCTTTTAAAAGAACGGAAATTATATTATATAAAAAATATATGTCTGTAAAAATACCAAGATATTTTATTAATGATCTGTTATTTCGAACTAATATTATTGATCTTATTAATACAAGAATAAAATTAAAAAAAAATGGTAAAAATTACCAAACTAATTGCCCTTTCCACAATGATAAAACACCATCTTTTACAGTAAGTTATGAAAAACAATTTTATTATTGCTTTGGATGTAAAAAACATGGAAATGCAATTGATTTTTTAATAAATTATGAAAATTTAACTTTTATAGAAAGCATCGAAGAACTAGCATCAATACATGGTATTACAATTCCATTTCAAGACAATACTATATATGAAAAAAATAATTATTTAAAAAAACAGAAACTGTATTCATTAATAGATCAAATATCAAAATTATATCAAAAAAACATACAATTAAATAATAATGCTTATAAATATCTAATTAATAGAGGAATTAATAAAAATATGATTAAGTTTTTTCAAATTGGTTTTTCAAGTTTTACTTGGGAAAATTTCTCTGAAAAACTTAATATAAAAAAAGAACTTGAAAAAGAATTATTAAATTATAAAATTATTTCTACTAATAAAAATCAAAAAAAATATGACCCTTTTCAAGGTAGAATTATTTTTCCTATACATGATATAAATGGTAAAACTATCGGGTTTGGTGGTAGATCAATAAGAAATATTTTTCCAAAATATATAAATTCTTCTGAAACAAATATTTTTTATAAAAGTAAACAAATTTACGGATTATATCAACTTAAAAAAAAATTTTTTAAACCAGAATATATATTAGTTGTAGAAGGATATATTGATGTTATTATGCTGATTCAAAATAAAATTAATTATGTTGTTTCTTCTTTAGGAACATCAATTACAAAAGAACATATAAAAATACTTTTTCGACATACTGATACAATTATATACTGTTATGATGGTGACGATGCAGGTAAAACTGCTTCATGGAGAGCATTAAAAATAACATTACCATATATATCTGATAAAAAAACTATAAAATTTATTATATTACCTGAAAATGAAGATCCAGATACAATAATTAAAAAAGAAGGAGCAAAAAAATTTCAATTACGTATTAAAAATTCTATAAAAATGTCTGAATTCTTTTTTAAGAACATTTTAAATGGAGTTGATTTATCATCTAATAATGATAAATTTTATTTAAGTATCCGTGCTTTACCTTTAATTAATCTTATACCTAGTGAAATTATAAGAATCTATTTACGACAAATATTAGGGAGAATTATAGGAATTTTAGATGATAATCAATTTGAAAAATTTTTATATGAAAAAGAACAAAAAAATAAAAATATACAATATAAACAAAATAAACGCACTTTGATGCAAAAATTAATCGGACTTCTTATTCAAAATCCTAATTTATCAAATTTAGTAGTTTCAAAAAAAAACTTAGAAAATTCAAAAATAAAAGGAATTTCTATTTTTTTAAATATTTTAAAAATATGTAAAACTCATCCCAACATTAATACAGGACAATTATTAGAATTTTATAGAGGTAGTAAAATCATTAATATTTTAAAAACTCTTTCAATATGGGATCATATGATCATTGAAGAAAAGATTGAAAATATGTTTTTAGATTTATTAAAAAATATACACAAAAAAAATCTAGAAATAAGACAAAAATATTTAATTTCAAAAGAAAGGATTCATGGTCTTACAATCTATGAAAAACAAGAAATTTGGTCTATCAATAAAAAACTAAAAAAATAATTAATTATTTTTATAATATCCATTAAAAATTACCTTTATAATATATCTTAAAAAAATTGAAATATTTTATTTATATTTATTATTGACTAAAATGTCAATTAATGTTCATTATATTAACAAAATTTGGATATTTTCTTATGGATCAAAACCCAAAATCACAGCTTAAACTACTTGTTACACATGGTAAAGAGCAAGGATATTTAACCTATGCCGAGGTTAATGATCATCTTCCAGAAGATATTATTGATTCTGAACAAATTGATAATATTATTCAGATGATTAATGATATGGGAATTCAAGTTGTTGAAGAAGCTCCAGATGCAGATGATTTAATTTTAAATGAAATAAATACAGATACAGATGAAGATGCAGTTGAAGCAGCCACTCAAGTATTATCTAGTGTTGAATCTGAATTAGGAAGAACTACAGACCCTGTTCGGATGTATATGAGAGAAATGGGTACTGTAGAACTACTTACAAGAGAAGGAGAAATTGATATAGCAAAACGTATTGAAGAAGGAATTAATCAAGTACAATCATCAGTATCAGAATATCCAGAAGCTATTACTTATCTTTTAGAGCAATATGATCGAATTAAAACAGGTCAAATTAGATTATCTGATATTATAACGGGTTTTGTTGACCCTGATATGAAAGAAATCTTACCAACTCCAAGTAATATTAATTTAGAATCTGAACTTTTAGATGAAGTTACTAATGATGAAAATAAAATAAATAGAGATGAAGAAGATGAAGATACAGTAAATGAAGATGAAGAAGATGAAGAAAATAGTATCGATCCAGAATTAGCAAATGAAAAATTTTCTGCTTTAAGAAAACAATATACTAATACAAGTAATACAATTAAAATTAAAAATAGAAATCATAAAGATTCATTATTAGAAATTTATAATCTTTCTGAAATTTTTAAACAATTTAGATTAGTTCCAAAACAATTTGATCATTTAGTTAATAATATGCGTAATATGATGAAAAGAGTAAGAAAACAAGAAAAAATAATCATGAAATTATGCGTTGATGAATGTAAAATGCCGAAAAAAAATTTTATACAAATTTTTTCAACACAAAAAACAAATATAGATTGGTTTATAAAAGAAAAAAAAGAAAATCATGAATGGTCTAAAAATTTTAATAAAATTGAAGAAAAAATTTTAATCAGTATTAAAAAATTAAAAAATATAGAAGAAGAAACAGGTTTAACTATTGAAGAAGTAAAAGATATTAATAAAAGAATGTCTATTGGTGAAGCAAAAGCTAAAAGAGCAAAAAAAGAAATGGTAGAAGCAAACTTAAGATTAGTGATTTCTATTGCAAAAAAATATACTAATAGAGGATTACAATTTTTAGATTTAATCCAAGAAGGTAATATAGGTTTAATGAAAGCAGTCGATAAATTTGAATATCGTCGTGGATATAAATTTTCAACTTATGCAACTTGGTGGATTCGACAAGCTATTACTCGATCTATTGCAGATCAAGCAAGAACTATTCGAATACCTGTACATATGATAGAAACTATTAATAAATTAAATCGAATTTCTAGGCAAATATTACAAGAAACAGGGCGTGAACCAACTCCAGAAGAACTTTCTGAAAAAATGTTAATTCCTGAAGATAAAATTAGAAAAGTTTTAAAAATTGCTAAAGAACCTGTATCTATGGAAACTCCGATAGGTGATGATGATGATTCACATTTAGGTGACTTTATAGAAGATACTACATTAGAATTACCGCTTGAATCAGCTACATCTGAAAGTTTAAGAACAGCAACACACAATGTTCTATCAGGACTAACAGCAAGAGAAGCAAAAGTTCTTCGAATGCGTTTTGGGATTGATATGAGTACTGATCATACTTTAGAAGAAGTTGGAAAACAATTTGACGTAACAAGAGAAAGAATTAGACAAATCGAAGCAAAAGCATTAAGAAAGTTACGTCATCCAAGTAGATCTGAAGTATTACGTAGTTTTTTAGATGACTAAAATTTTATTTAATATATAAAATAAGCGATAAAACTTCTGTGATAAATCATACTAAAAATATGTTTTTAATAAAAACAGGAGTTTTAATTTAAAAATACTAAATACCATCTCCATATTGAAATTGTTCTAAAGAATCTATAAAATTATTTTGATCTGTTTGATGGAAAGTGTAACTTTTATTATTTAATCTATTTATAATTTTAGCAGGAACACCGGCAACTGTAACATAAGGTGGAACATTTTTTACAACTACTGAACCAGCTCCTATTATTGATTGAGATCCAATTTCAATATTACCTAATATTTTTGCTCCTGCGCCTATACTTACTTTTTTTCTAATAATGGGATGTCTGTTTTTACTATGATTTTTTCCTGTTCCACCTAAAGTTACAGAATGTAATATAGAAACATCATCTTCTATAATTACCCCTTCACCAATTACAATTCCAGTTGCATGATCCATCATAATACCAGAACCAAGAGATGCAGCTGGATGAATGTCAACAGAAAAAACATTAGAAATTCTACTTTGTAAATATATAGATAAATAATAATTTTTTTGATGCCATAAATAATTGCTCAATCTATAAGACTCTAATGCGTGAAAACCTTTAAAATATAAAAATGGAGTTAAATAATCTTTTACAACTGGATCTCTTTTTACAATAGCTTTTAAATCTTTAACTACTAATTTTAATATAAAAAAATTATTTAAATATATTGTATTAAAAATATTATACATATTTTTTCTAGATACTAATGAAGTAGATAATTTACTTGATAAAATATCACTCAAAGAGTTACTCAATGTTTTATGTTGTAATATATTTTTATTATACAAATCAAATAAAATCGGTTCTTTTCTTGATGCAATTTTAGCCTCATATAGTATTATATTCCATAATTTTAAAATTTTTAGATAAGACATAAATTGTTCCCTTAAAATAAAATTTAAAAATATTTACTATTAAAATTATTATATATGTTAATTTTAATTTATATAATTTTTTTATTTTAATTGTTTATTAAAAATATTATCAAAATTAATAGGTTCAAGATTTAATTGAGGAAAGCTACCATAAGATACTAAATGAGATATACATGATCTAGCGTATGGAAATAAAATATTTGGACAATATACAGCTAAACAATGTTTTAATTCTTCTTCATAAAAATTGTCAATTAAAAAAATTCCAGCCTGATGAACATCGCATAAAAAAACTAAATTTGTTTTATCTTTAACTATTACCCTCACTTTTAAAATAATTTCAAAAATATTTAATTTTAATTTTTTAATATCTGTATCAATATTAAATTTCATAGTTGGAACAGTAGATATTTTAAAAATTTCAGGTGTATGTGGAGCCTCAAAAGAAATATCTTTTACATAAATTCTTTGAATAGAAAAAATTTTTTGTTTTATTTTTTTTTCTGACATAAATATTCCAATATTTAATATTCTAATTAAAAGTTTATTTAATAACTATTTTTTTTTATTTACAATAATAGGAAGATTATCTGTCTTCCAAGAATACATACCATTGTTTAAAATATAAATATTATTTCTTCTATCAATTAAAAGTTTTTGAATATATTTATTATTATTATCTGATAAATTAATTATTAAAATAATAGGTTGAATAGAAGGTAAATTTAAATCTTGAATTTTTTTTAAAAAATTATTATTTAATGGAATATGAATAGAATTTAAAATATGACCATCATTATATAATTCTAAAGACCGTGTATCTATTATAGTAACATTTTTTTCATTAATTAATTTTACTGCATCAAAACTACTAATTATTTTTCCTTTAAAATTAAATTTATTAAAAGACAAAAAAATAATCATAAAAAGAAAAAAAAACCATATAATACTAAGCAATAAATGATTAGAAATAAAAAATAATATATTATTCACGTAATAATAACCTTTTATTTATTATAAATTATAATAATCTTAATTATTAAGCTTTTGGCATTTAAAAAAAAATTAAATGCCTAAAGAAATAAAAAACTATTCACTACTAATAAAAAATTTTATGAAATATTTAATCGAATTTTTTCTTTTATAATTTTCTTCTTAACTTGATTAAACGAAACCCCACCTTTTGATAAATGTTTTTTAATACATGCACTTAAAGTAATGTGATCGTATATATCATTCTCTATATAATTACTATACTTTTTAAATATAGATAAATCTAAATGACTTAAAGATTTTTTTATATCTATAGCATGTAAAACTATTTTACCAACTATATTATGTGCTTCTCTAAAAGATATACCCTTTCTAACTAAATAATCTGCTACTTCTGTTGCATTAGAGTAACCTTTTTCTGCTGCATCATAACATATTTGACGATTTAACTTAATATTTTTTAAAACTAAAGAAGATATTAATAATGAATAATTCCAAGTATAGATAGTGTTAAAAAGATTTTCTTTATCTTCTTGCATGTCTTTATTGTAAGATAAAGGTAAACCTTTTAAAACAACTAAAATAGAAAATAAAGAACCATAAACACGTCCACATTTACCACGTATTAATTCTAATGCATCTGGATTTTTTTTTTGAGGCATAAGGGAAGAACCTGATGTAATAGCATCAGATAGTTCAATAAAATTTGCTTCACTAGAATTAAAAAAAATTAAATCTTCAGAAAATCTAGATAAATGCATCATACTAATTGATGCAGATGATAATAGCTCTATAACATAATCTCTATCTGAAACACTATCTAATGCATTTTCAGTTGAAGTAGTAAAACCCATAGATAAAGCTAATTTTTCACGATCAATATTCCATCCAGTTCCTGATAAAGCACCTGAACCTAAAGGACTAATATTTAATCTTTTTAAAGTATCTTCTAGACGACTAAAATCTCGTTTTAACATTTCAATATATGCTAAACACCAATATGCAAATGTAATAGGTTGAGCACGTTGTAAATGAGTATATCCAGGAATAATAACATCGATATTCATTTCGGCTGTTAAAACAAATTGTTTCTGTAAATTTAAAATATTCTTTAATAAAATTTTTATATTGCTTCTACACCATAATTTTAAATCAGTTGTAATTTGATCATTTCGACTTCTTCCAGTATGTAATTTTTTTCCTATATCTCCTATTTTTTTAATAAGGTTTTTTTCTATCCAACTATGAATATCTTCACAATTACTTTTAAGAATTTTTTTTGGATTTATATTGACTTCTTTTTTTAAAGAAATCAACGCTGACTCGATTTTTTTTTGTTCAATATTTGTTAAAACACCAATTTCAAGTAATGCTTTAGACCAAGCAATTGAAGCAAATATATCTTCTTTAACTAAATTATAATCAAATGATAAAGAAGCATTAAATTCTTCAAATAATTTATTCGATTCATTAATGAATCTTCCACCCCAAAGCGACATATATTTTCTCTAATAAAAGTAATAAAATAATTAATTCAGTAATCAACATATACAAATAAAAAATATAAAAACTATTTTAACTTAGTTAAAGCACGTATTCTCGAAGATAAAGAAAATAAACGAATAAATCCTTCCGCATCTGAATGCTTATAAACATTATCTTGATTAAAAGTAGCATATTCTTTTGAATATAATGAATTTAAAGACTTTCTTTGAACTGCTACAACACTACCTTTATATAATTTTAACATTACCTCTCCATTAACTTCAGAAAACAATGAATCTATAGCGCATTGTAAAGATTTTCGAATTGGAGTAAACCAACGACCATCATATACTACTGAAGACATTTCTAAAGCAATTTTTTCTCTCCATTTAAAGCTTTCTCGATCAAAAACTAACTGCTCGATAGCTCGTAAAGCTACATAAATAATTGTACCACCAGGCGTTTCATAACACCCTCTAGATTTTATTCCAATAATTCTATTTTCAACGAGATCTAATCGTCCTATTCCATGTATTGAACCAATCTTATTTAATTGGATAATACATTGTAAAGGAGTTAAAATTTTATTGTTAATAGATACTACTGAACCTTTAACAATATTTAATAAAATATATTCTGCTACTTCTGGAGCTTTTTCTGGATCTACTGTCCAACTCCAACAGTCTTTATTTGTTTTCTGCCAAATATCTTCAAGAATCCCTCCTTCTGTAGAAATATGCAATGCATTTTCATCTTTACTATAAATTTTTTCTAAAGTTGCTGTAGTAGAAATATTTTTTTTATTCAAATAATTTAATAATAATTCTCTTGAATTTAAATTCCATTCACGCCAAGGAGCAATAATTGAAAGATTAGGTGCTAAAGATGCATAAGTCATTTCAAAACGAATTTGATCATTTCCTTTTCCAGTAGCTCCATGACATAAAAATTTTGCTCCAATTTTTTGTGCCAATTCTACTTGTTTTTTTGCTATAATTGGTCTTGATAATGCTGTTCCCAATAAATATAAACCTTGATATAAAGCGCCGGTTTTTAATATAGGAAATACATAATTTTCTACAAACTCATCTTTTAAATCAAAAATATGACAACTAGACGCTCCTGACTTTAATGCTTTTTCTTCGATACCACATAAATCATTTTTTGACTGTCCAACATCAGCTACAAAAGCAATTACATCAACTTTATAAGTTTCTTTTAACCAAGGAATAATTGCAGAGGTATCTAATCCTCCTGAATATGCTAATACAACTTTTTCTAAATTATTAACCATTTTTTATGCCCTAGTAAGAAAATTAAAATAAAAGCATAATACATATTAACATATATGTTTTTTAATATAATATTTAAAATTTTTAATATCCTGCTGTTTGAAAAATATTTAAAAAAAATTGAATTAAATTGAATGTAATTTTATAATTGTATTATTTTAGTAATAGACATTTTATTAATAAATAATATATAAAATAAGATAAAAGCTATTAAATTAAAACCTATCTAAAATATTTATTAAAAAATTATTTTTAATAAATATTTTATTTATTTTTAATAAATGTTTTTTAATTATTTAATCGAATTAAAAGATAAAAATAATACTAATTAATTTTTTCTAGATAAAATAGTTATCTCATCTAAAATAATTTTATTACTTTGAAATATATCTTAAAACATAACGACTAATTTAATTAAAATTTTTTTAAAAAATATATATATTTTAACTCCCAAAACCAAATAAACGACATATAGAGTATACTATATCTGATTGATTTAACGTATAAAAATGAAAATTTCTTACCCCTTCTTTATATAAATTCTTTATAATATCTATAATTATACTTGTACCTATTATTTTTTGAGTATGTAAATCATTATCTAATTCTTTAAATATTTCAAACATCCAATATGGAATTTGAACATTAGTTAATTCAGAAAATCGTTTTAACTGATTAAAATTATAAATAGGTAATATACCAGGTATAATTTCTACATTGATATTATTTTTTATACAATTATCTCTAAAACGTAAATAACTTTCAGTATTAAAAAAAAATTGAGTGATAGCTCGATTAGCACCTGCTTCAATTTTTCTCTTTAAATTTAAAATATCAGATTTAGCATCTCTTGCTTCTGGATGTATTTCTGGATAAGCTGCTACAGAAATATCAAAATTAGCAACTTTTTTTAATAAATAAACTAAATCAAAAGCATACATTTTATGTTGATAATTAATGTTATTTGAATCTCCTCTTAATGCAAATATACTTCGAATACCATTTTCCCAATAAAATTTTGCTATTTCTTTTAGTTCATTCGGTGTAGAATCAACACAAGTTAAATGTGGAGTAGTAATAACACCTGTTTTATTGTATATTTTTTTTACAGTATCATATGTTTTTTTACGCTCACCACTATTTGCACCATAAGTGACAGAAAAAAAAAATGGTTTCAATTGAATTAATTGTTCTATAGAAGAAAATAATTTTTTTTCTAAATTTATATTTTTAGGTGGAAAAAATTCAAAAGAACATTGTATAATCGTATTTAAGTTATTTAATTTTTGATTAATTATATCTTCATGATATTTATTTTTTAAAAAATTCATTTTTATAGAACTCCATTAAAATACTTTAATTACTATAGTATTATCATAAAATTTATATTATAAAATTTTATAATATAAAAAAATAACGTTTTAATAAATAAAACTTTAAATTAAAAAATCTTAAACATAAAAAATTATATGTACAAAAAAAAAACTATTTAAAATCTTTAAAAGATTTAAACACATTTTCAATTAATGTAACAGCAAAAAAAATTATTTTTGTTCAAAATATTCAATCATTATTAGAAATTTATAAAAAATGTAAATTGTCTAATACACCTTATATAATTTTAGGAGAAGGCAGTAATATATTATTTTTAGAAAATTATAAAGGAGTTGTTATAATTAATCGAATTAAAGGTATTAAAATTAAAGAAAAAAAAAATCTTGGCTATTACATATTTTTTCAGGTGAAAAATGGAATGATGTAGTTAAATATACAATGAAAATGAAATTTTTTGGTCTAGAAAATTTAGCATTAATTCCAGGATGTATAGGATCAGCTGCTATTCAAAATATAGGAGCATATGGTTTAGAACTAAAAAATATATGTGAATACGTCGATATCATTTCATTAAAAACTTCAAAAATAATAAGAATTAAAAACTATCTATGTAGATTTGCATATCGAGATAGTATATTTAAACATAAATATCAAGAAGGATATGCAGTGATTTCTGTCGGTATAAAAATATTAAAAAAATGGAAACCTATATTTTTTAAATCACTGATAAAAAATATTAATATTACAAAAGTTACACCTTATGAAATATATAATAATATATGCAAAATAAGAAGAAGAAAATTACCCAATCCAGATAAAATAGGAAATGCAGGTAGTTTTTTTAAAAATCCAATTATTACTCAAAAAAATGCAAAAAAAATTTTATCTATTTATATAAATATACCTTATTATCCACAAAATAATGGAAATATAAAAATTTCAGCAGCTTGGTTAATTCAAAAATATAATTTTAAAAATATTAAAATTGGAAATGCAAGTATTTATAAAAAAAATAAACTAATATTAGTAAATCAAAAAAAATCTCATGGATGGGAAATTTTAAAATTAGCTAAAATAATACAAAAATCTATTTTTAAAAAATTTAAAATTTGGTTAGAACCTGAAATTGATTTTATTCATTCTTTAGGAAAAATTGACTTATTAAAAAAAAATAATTAGTATATTTATTTTTTAATTTTAACTAAAATATTTTAAAACAATTTTTTATAAAAAAATATTTTTTAAAAAAACTTGCAATAAAATCGAAAAAACATATAATATTAAAAGTATTTATTTTTATAAAAACATTTTAATAAAGCCGGCTTAGCTCAGCAGGTAGAGCAACTGACTTGTAATCAGTAGGTCACCAGTTCGATTCCGGTAGCCGGCAAAATGGTGGGGTTCCCGAGCGGCCAAAGGGAGCAGACTGTAAATCTGCCGTCTTAGACTTCGAAGGTTCGAATCCTTCTCCCACCAAAAATGCGGACATCGTATAATGGATATTACCTCAGCCTTCCAAGCTGATGATGTGGGTTCAATTCCCACTGCCCGCTAAAAAAATTACTGCTGATATGGCTCAGTAGGTAGAGCACACCCTTGGTAAGGGTGAGGTCCCCAGTTCAAATCTGGGTATCAGCATTGATTAATAATAAAATTCAAAAAAATAACATTCAATCCAAAAAACCTCATCCTAGATTTTATAATCCTACAATTATCTCTAAAAAATTTAAAAAAATCATTTATGTATTTTAAAAAAAATATATATGGATAAAATATTAAAAATTTTTTACATATTTTTTCTTTTAATTATTTTTATTTTTATAATTCTAGGAGAAATTATGAATATACATAATTCTAAGCAAAAAAAATCTAAAAACATAGAAAAAATTAAATGGATTTTTATATCTGTTAATCTTATATTGTGTCTTTTAATCAACTATTTTTTTAATACGATAAATTCTTCTATACGGATACCATTAATAATATTTTTAATTATTTTTTCAATTGGTATTGCAAAATATACAAAAAAAGGAAAATCTATTTTATTATATATAAATGCATCAAAAAATGAAATGAAAAAAATAATATGGCCAAGTTATAAAGAAACTTTATATACTACATTTATCATTATTTTTGTAACAATAATTATATCACTTCTTTTATGGTGTTTAGATAGTATTATTTTTCATTTAATAACATTTGCTATTAGTTTAAGGTTATAAAATATGCATGAAAATTCAAAAAAGAAATGGTATGTATTGCAAGCATTTTCTGGTTTTGAAGGTCGTGTAGCACAGTCAATACGAGAACATGTTAAATCAAATAAAATGCAAAAATTTTTTGGAGAAGTTATGGTTCCATCAGAAGAAGTAATAGAAATTAGAGGAGGACAACGTAGAAAAAGTGAATATAAATTTTTCCCAGGTTATGTTTTGATTCAAATGATTATGACAGATACAACATGGCATTTAATTAGAAATATACCACGAGTATTAGGTTTTATTGGTGGAAAATCAGATAAACCATCACCAATTAGTCATAAAGAAGTTGAAACTATTATTAATCGACTTCGAAAAATTGGTGATAAACCAAGACCTAAAACTTTATTTGAACCAGGCGAAATGATTCGAGTTAATGACGGACCATTTGCAGATTTTAATGGTGTTGTAGAAGAAGTAGATTATGAAAAAAGTAGATTAAAAGTATCTGTTTCTATTTTTGGAAGATCTACTCCTGTAGAATTAGATTTTAGACAAGTTGAAAAAAATTAAAAAATATTTTATTAAAAGGTTTTTAAAATGGCAAAAAAAATACAAGCATATATAAAACTTCAAGTATCTGCTGGAATGGCTAATCCAAGTCCACCTATAGGTCCTGCATTAGGACAGAAAGGTGTAAATATTATGGAATTTTGTAAATTATTTAATACAAAAACAGAAAATATAGAAAAAGGTTTACCTATACCAGTAATTATTACAGTGTACTCTGATCGTTCTTTTACATTTATTACTAAAACACCTCCAGCATCTGTTTTATTAAAAAAAGCAGCTGGAATTAAATCAGGATCTAGCAAACCAAAAATAGAAACTCAAGGAAAAGTTACTAATTTACAAATTAAAGAAATAGCTAAAACTAAAAAAAATGATATGACTGGTGCAAATATTGAAAGTATGATCAAATCTATTAAAGGAACAGCTAAATCTATGGGTATAATAGTTCAGGATTAAGTTATAATGAAAAATAATAAACGAATAAAAAAAATAAAAAAAAGTATTAATCTAACAAAATTATATAATATAGATGAAATTATTTCATTATTGAAAAATTCATCAAAAGTTAATTTTATTGAAAGTATTGATGTAGCTATTAATTTAGGAATTAACCCAAAAAAATCAGATCAAAATGTTCGCGGAACTACTATATTACCACACGGAACTGGTCGAAATATTAAAATCGCTGTATTTACACAAGGGGAAAATATTTCAATAGCTAAAAAAGCTGGTGCAGAATACATTGGTATGGAAGATTTATCTGAAAAAATAAAAACAGAAGGTATTAAATTTCATACTGTAATTGCATCACCTGATGCTATGAAAATTGTTACTCAATTAGGACATATATTAGGTCCAAAAAATCTTATGCCTAGTCTTAAACTAGGAACAGTTACAACAAATATTGAAAAAGCAATTAAAAATGCAAAAACAGGAAAAATTTATTATCGAAATGATAAAAATGGAATCATACATGCAACCATTGGAAAAATTAATTTTGAAACTAATAAAATTAAAGAAAATTTTAATGTTTTTTTAAAATCAATAAAAAAATCAAAACCTCCTCAATCAAAAGGAATATATATAAAAAAAATAACTTTATCTAGTACCATGGGAGTTGGTTTAACTATAGATCAATCTGATTTATTTTAAAAATAATATGTTTTACTTTACGATAGAAAAAAAATTATTTATAATAATATCCCCTTTTTTTAAAAAATTAAATTTTTTCTATCACAAAGCAAAATTAACATTCCCAGTCATGAATATAATAAAAAATCTTTTCTCTAAATGTAAAATGTAGGAGAATACGATAAAATGGCATTAAATCTAAACAAAAAAAAAACAATTGTTTCTAAGATAAATCAAATTTCTAATTCAGCTATATCCGCTGTCATTGCAAACTATCAAGGAATATCTGTAAATAAAATAAATGAACTAAGAAAATTAGGACGTAAATTAGGCGTAAAAATGAGTATTGTTCGAAATACTTTACTATCTCTAGCAATTAAAAATACAAATTTTGAATGTTTAAAAAAAAATATCAAAGGTTCTACTTTTATAGCTTATTCCACAAATCATCCTGGTAGTGGAGCTAGACTATTTACAGAATTTCAAAAAAAAAACAAAAAATTTAAAATTATAGGAGCCGCATTTGAAGGTAAACTATTATCTAGTTTAGAAATTAATCAACTTGCAGATATGCCAACTTATGAAGAAGCTATAGTAAAATTTTTATTAATATTAAAAATTTTAGCTGCTGGAAAACTTATTTATATATTATCTGCTATAAAAAAGAAAAAAGAAACTTCTTAAGAGAAGTTATTATTTTTGATGGATTATCTAACATCTAAAATAATTCTAATTTTGATTAGGAATTATTGCTATGTCTATTACTAAAGAACAAATTTTAGAAGCTGTATCAGAAATGTCGGTTATGAATGTTGTTGAACTTATTTCAGCAATGGAAAAAAAATTTGGAGTTTCTGCAAATCTAGCAATGCAATCTAATAATAACCATGAAAACAAAACAGTTGAAGAAAAAACAGAATTTGATGTCATATTAAAAGTTATTGGTCCAAATAAAGTTCCAGTAATTAAAAGTGTTCGTAGTGCAACAGGATTAGGACTAAAAGAAGCTAAAGATTTAGTAGAATCTGCACCAGTTGTTTTAAAAGAAAATATGAATAAAAAAGATGCAGAATCGCTTAAAAAAACTTTAGAAGATGTTGGTGCTGAAATCGAAATTAAATAAAATACTTTTATTTTAATTTAATTAACTTCCATATATGGCTGGTGTTCTTAATTCACCAGCCCTTTTATAAAAAAATACTTAAAAAGTATATAAAATTTTTAAATAAAACAAATTATTTTAAGATTAAAATAGTTAATTTATAGCACTATCTCTTCTTCTAGATCAAACAATATCAGTTTTAATTTTTTTCTTTCAGCGAGCTTAGGAACCCTATGGTTTATTCTTATACCGAAAAAAAACGTATTCGAAAAGATTTTGGTAAACGTTCTCAAATTTTAGATATACCATATCTTCTCTCAATTCAATTAAATTCTTATAAAAAATTTATTAAAGTAGATCCAGATGGGCAACAAGGATTAGAAGCAGCTTTTCAATCTATATTTCCTATTCGAGGATATAATAGTAATTCTGAATTACAATATGTTAGTTATCGATTAGGAAAAGCGACTTTTGATGTTAAAGAATGTCAAATACGAGGTGCCACTTATTCTGCACCATTAAGAGTAAAATTAAGATTAGTAATTTATGAACGCGATATAATAGAACCTACAGTTAAAGATATTAAAGAACAAGAAGTATATATGGGCGAGATACCATTGATGACAAATAATGGAACTTTTATAATTAATGGTACAGAAAGAGTTGTTGTATCACAATTACACCGTAGTCCTGGTGTATTTTTTGATAGTGATAAAGGAAAAACACATTCTTCTGGAAAAGTATTATACAACGCTCGTATTATTCCATATAGAGGATCCTGGTTAGATTTTGAATTTGACCCAAAAGACAATCTATTTGTTAGAATTGATAGAAGAAGAAAATTACCAGTAACCATTATTTTACGCGCACTAAATTATAATACAGAAGAAATATTAAATTTATTTTTTGAAAAAAATATTTTTAAAATACATGAAAAAAAAATTAAATTAGAATTAATTTCAGAAAGATTGAGAGGTGAAACCGCATCTTTTGATATTCAAAAAAATGGAACAATATATGTAAAAAAAGGACGTCGTATTACTGCACGTCATATACAAGAATTAAAAAAATTTAAAATTAAATCTATTACAGTTCCAGTAGAATATATTTTAGGTAGAATAGTATCAAAAAATTACTTACATCCAATAACAAACGAAATAATTATTTCAGCTAATACTGAATTATCTTTAGAAGCATTAAATAAATTACGAAAATTAAATTTTAAAAATATTGAAACACTATTTACTAATGACTTGGATCACGGTCCATATATTTCAGATACACTTCGTATTGATTCTTCAAATGATCGAACAAGTGCATTAATGGAAATTTATCGAGTTATGAGGCCTGGTGAACCTCTTACAAAAGAAGCTACAGAAAATTTATTTGAAAATTTATTTTTTTCTGAAGATAGATATGATCTTTCATGTGTTGGACGAATGAAATTTAATAGATCTTTATCACGTAAAAAAATTAAAGGATCAGGAACTTTAAATAAAGAAGATATTATTGATGTTATAAAAAAATTAATTGACATTCGAAATGGAAAAGGGGAAGTGGATGATATTGATCATTTAGGAAATAGACGTATTCGATCTGTAGGAGAAATGGCAGAAAATCAATTCAGACTTGGGCTAGTAAGAGTTGAGCGAGCTGTAAAAGAACGATTATCAGTTGGAGATTTAGAAGCTTTAATGCCTCAAGATATGATTAACGCTAAACCAATATCTGCAGCTGTAAAAGAATTTTTTGGTTCTAGTCAATTATCTCAATTTATGGATCAAAATAATCCTTTATCAGAAATTACGCATAAAAGAAGAATTTCAGCATTAGGATTAGGTGGTTTAACAAGAGAAAGAGCTGGTTTTGAAGTAAGAGATGTTCATCCAACTCATTATGGACGAGTATGTCCTATAGAAACTCCAGAAGGTCCTAATATTGGATTAATTAATTCTTTATCAGTATATGCACGAACTAATTCTTATGGATTCTTAGAAACACCTTATAGAAAAGTAAAAAATAGATTAGTAACAAAAGAAATACATTATTTATCTGCAATAGAAGAAGGACATTATATTATTGCGCAAGCTAATACAAATGTAGATGAAAATAATTATTTCATTGATGATTTAGTTACTTGCAGACATAAAGGTGAATCAAGTCTATTTAATTCTAATCAAGTTGATTATATGGATGTATCTACTCAACAAATTGTATCTGTTGGAGCATCGTTGATTCCTTTTCTTGAGCACGATGATGCAAATAGAGCTTTAATGGGTGCTAATATGCAACGACAAGCAGTTCCTACTCTAAAAACTGATAAACCATTAGTAGGTACAGGAATGGAAAGAGCAGTCGCTGTAGACTCAGGAGTTACTATTGTAGCAAAAAGAAGTGGTATTATTCAATATGTAGATGCATCTCGTATTATTATCAAAGTTCATGAAGATGAAATATACTTAGGTGAAGCAGGTATAGATATTTATAATTTAACAAAATATACTCGTTCTAATCAAAATACTTGTATTAATCAAAAACCATGTGTTCAATTAAATGAAAAAGTTAATAAAGGAGATGTATTAGCTGATGGACCATCTACTGATTTAGGGGAATTAGCATTAGGACAAAATATGAGAGTAGCTTTTATGCCTTGGAATGGATACAATTTTGAAGATTCTATATTAGTCTCAGAAAAAGTTGTACAAGAAGATCGATTTACTACAATTCATATTCAAGAATTATCTTGTATATCTAGAGATACTAAATTAGGACCTGAAGAAATTAGTTCAGATATACCAAATGTAGGAGAAGCAGCTTTATGTAAATTAGATGAATCAGGTATTGTATATATTGGAGCAGAAGTTACTGGTGGAGATATTCTAGTAGGAAAAGTTACGCCAAAAGGAGAAACACAATTAACTCCAGAGGAAAAATTATTACGTGCTATATTTGGTGAAAAAGCATCTGATGTAAAAGATTCATCATTAAGAGTTCCTAATGGAGTTTCTGGAACAGTAATTGATGTACAAATTTTTATAAGAGACGGTGTAAAAAAAGATAAAAGAGCGTTAGAAATTGAAGAAATGCAAATTAAAAAAGCAAAAAAAGACCTTACAGAAGAATTTAAAATTTTTGAATTAAGTTTATTTTCAAAAATTAAAAAAACACTTCTCTCCTTCGATGTTAAAATAGAATATTTAAATAACTTGCCTTTTGAAAAATGGTTTTTAATTGATGTTAAGAACAAAGATATAAATAAAAAAATGGAAAAATTCATGGAACAACATCATGAATTAAAAAAAGAATTTGAAAAAAAAATTGAAATAAAACGTCAAAAAATTATACAAGGTGATGATCTTGCCCCAGGAGTTTTAAAAATAGTAAAAGTTTATCTAGCAGTAAAACGTCAAATTCAACCTGGAGATAAAATGGCTGGTAGACATGGAAATAAAGGAGTAATTTCTAAAATCAATCCTGTTGAAGATATGCCATATGATCAATATGGAATACCAGTAGATATTGTTCTAAATCCTTTAGGAGTACCTTCACGTATGAATATCGGACAGATATTGGAAACACATTTAGGAATGGCAGCAAAAGGCATTGGTGATCAAATTAATGATATGATAAAAAAACAAGAAAAAATTTCTCGTTTAAGACGATTTATTCAAAAAACATTTGATTTAGGAGATAATTTAAGACAAAAAATAAATTTAAACCAATTTTCAGATGAAGAAATATTATGTTTAGCAAAAAATTTAAGAAAAGGTCTTCCTATTGCGACACCAGTATTTGATGGTGCTAAAGAAAATGAGATTAAAAAAATGTTAGAATTTGCCAACCTACCTATATCTGGTCAAATTTTACTTTTTGATGGAAGAACAGGAGAAAAATTTGAAAGACCTGTTACAGTTGGTTATATGTATATGTTAAAGCTCAATCATTTAGTAGATGATAAAATGCATGCTCGATCAACTGGTTCTTATAGTCTTGTAACACAACAACCTTTAGGAGGAAAGGCTCAATTTGGTGGACAACGATTTGGTGAAATGGAAGTTTGGGCGCTAGAAGCATATGGAGCATCTTATACTTTACAAGAAATGTTAACTGTTAAATCTGATGATGTCAATGGAAGAACTAAAATGTATAAAAATATTGTAGATGGAAACCATCAAATGGAACCGGGTATGCCAGAATCCTTTAATGTATTATTAAAAGAAATTCGTTCATTAGGAATTAATATTGAATTAGAAAATGAATAAAATATTTATTAATTTTAAAAATAAAGACTTAAAACCTTCAAAAGTTTCACTCCAATGAGAGCTCATGCGTGAAAGATTTACTAAAATTTTTAAAAGCCCAAACTAAAACTGAAGATTTTGATGCTATTAAAATTTCATTAGCATCTCCTGATGTAATTAGATCTTGGTCATTTGGTGAAGTTAAAAAACCAGAAACTATTAATTATCGTACATTTAAACCAGAACGAGACGGATTATTTTGCGCTCGTATTTTCGGTCCAGTTAAAGATTATGAATGTTTATGTGGAAAATATAAAAGATTAAAACATCGAGGTGTTATTTGTGAGAAATGTGGTGTAGAAGTTACACAAAGCAAAGTTAGACGTGAAAGAATGGGTCATATAGAACTTTCCTCTCCTACAGCTCATATTTGGTTTTTAAAATCCTTACCGTCACGTATTGGTTTATTATTAGATATGCCGTTAAGAGATATTGAAAGAGTACTATATTTTGAATCTTATGTAGTTGTTAACCCAGGTTTAACTCACCTTGAAAAAAATCAAATTTTAACAGAAGAACAATATTTAGATGCATTAGAAGAATTTGGAGATGAGTTTCATGCTAAAATGGGAGCTGAAGCAATTCAATTATTATTAAAAGAAATGAATTTAATAAAAGAATGTGAAAACTTAAGAACAGAACTTAATGAAACACATTCAGAAACAAAACGTAAAAAACTAACTAAAAGAATTAAATTAATTGAATCATTTATACAATCAAACAATAAACCAGAATGGATGATTCTTACTGTTCTACCAGTTTTACCTCCTGATCTTAGACCATTAGTACCATTAGATGGTGGAAGATTTGCAACATCTGATTTAAATGATTTATATCGAAGAGTAATTAACAGAAATAATCGATTAAAAAGATTATTAGATTTATCTGCACCTGATATTATTGTACGTAATGAAAAAAGAATGCTACAAGAAGCAGTAGATGCACTTCTAGATAACGGAAGAAGAGGAAGAGCTATAACAGGTTCAAATAAAAGACCTTTAAAATCTCTAGCTGATATGATTAAAGGAAAACAAGGTAGATTTCGACAAAATTTACTTGGAAAACGTGTAGATTACTCAGGAAGATCAGTTATTACTGTTGGTCCTTATCTAAGACTTCATCAATGTGGATTGCCTAAAAAAATGGCTTTGGAACTTTTTAAACCATTTATATATGGAAAATTAGAAGTACGAGGATTAGCAACTACTATTAAAGCTGCAAAAAAAATGGTAGAAAGAGAAGAATCTGTTGTATGGGATATATTAGATGAAGTAATTCGAGAACATCCTGTATTACTTAATCGAGCACCTACTTTACATAGATTAGGTATTCAAGCATTTGAACCTATTTTAATAGAAGGAAAAGCAATCCAATTACATCCATTAGTTTGTGCTGCTTATAATGCTGATTTTGATGGTGACCAAATGGCTGTTCATGTTCCATTAACACTAGAAGCACAACTGGAAGCTCGAGCTTTAATGATGTCAATAAATAATATTTTATCCCCAGCTAATGGAGAGCCAATTATTGTTCCTTCTCAAGATGTAGTTCTTGGATTATATTACATGACTCGAGAAAAAATAAATGGAAAAGGGGAAGGAATGTTTTTAAATAATTCTAATGAAGCAGAGAAAATTTATCATCTAGGAATTGCTGAATTACATTCTTTAGTTAAAGTTAGAATAATAGAGTATGAAAAAAATCAAAATAATGAATTTATTCCAATTAAAAAAATAGTAGAAACTACTATAGGAAGAGCTATTTTATGGATGATTGTACCAAAAGGTTTACCATTTCATATAGTTAACCAAACATTAGGGAAAAAAGATATTTCTAAAATGTTAAATATCTGTTATCGAATTTTAGGATTAAAACCTACTGTTACATTTGCAGATCAAATTATGTATACAGGTTTTGCATATGCTGCAAGATCTGGGGCATCTGTAGGTATTAATGATATGGTGATACCTGAAAAAAAAATAAATATTATTAATGAAGCAGAAATTGAAGTTGCTGAAATACAAGAGCAATTCCAATCAGGACTAGTAACAGCAGGTGAAAGATATAATAAAGTCATTGATATTTGGGCTGCAGCAAATGAAAGAGTAGCAAAAGCAATGATGAAAAATTTATCCACAGAATTAGTAAAAAATAAAAAAGGTAAATTAAAAAAACAAATTTCTTTTAATAGTATATTTATGATGGCAGATTCAGGAGCTAGAGGTTCAGCTGCTCAAATTCGTCAGTTAGCTGGTATGAGAGGATTAATGGCAAAACCTGATGGTTCTATTATTGAAACCCCTATTACAGCTAATTTTAGAGAAGGTTTAAATGTATTACAATATTTTATTTCAACTCATGGAGCTCGAAAAGGATTAGCTGATACAGCACTAAAAACAGCTAATTCTGGTTATTTAACACGACGTCTTGTTGACGTAGCTCAAGATCTAGTTATTACTAAAAATGATTGTGGAACACATGAAGGTATTTTAATGACTCCATTGATAGAAGGTGGAGATGTAAAAGAACCATTACGAGAGAGAGTTTTAGGACGTGTAACCGCAGAAAACATATTAATTCCTAATACTGAAAAAATATTAATTAAACGAAATACTTTATTAAATGAACAATGGTGCGATCTTTTAGAAAAAAATTCTATAGATACTATAAAAGTTAGATCAGTTGTTAACTGTGATACTGACTTTGGTGTATGTGCATACTGCTACGGAAGAGATTTAGCTCGTGGACATTTAGTCAATAAAGGAGAGGCTATAGGTGTAATTGCAGCTCAATCTATAGGAGAACCAGGTACTCAATTAACTATGAGAACTTTTCATATTGGTGGAGCAGCTTCAAGAGCAGCGACTGAATCTAGCATTCAAATTAAAAATAAAGGTATTATTAATCTTAATAATGCAAAATCTGTAACAAACTCTTCAGGAAAAATAGTTATAACATCAAGAAATGTTGAACTAAATATTATTGATAAATTTGGAAGAACAAAAGAAAGTTATAAAATACCTTATGGATCTATAATGGCTAAAAAAAATGGTGAAGAAGTTGATTCAGGTGAAACTATAGCAAAATGGGATCCACATACTATTCCAGTTATTACAGAAGTAAATGGATTTGTTCGATTTATAGATATGATTGATGGTCAAAGCATTACAAGACAAGCAGATGAACTTACAGGATTATCTTCTATTGTAGTATTAGATACCTCTGAAAGAATGTCTATTGGAAAAGATTTAAGACCTTCATTAAAAATTATTGATGAAAAAGGAAAAGATGTACTTATTTCAGGCACAGAAATGCCTGCACAATATTTTTTACCAGGAAAAGCAATTATTCAATTAAATGATGGTGTTAAAATTAGTTCAGGTGATACTCTAGCAAGAGTACCTCAAGAATCTGGAGGAACTAAAGATATAACTGGAGGGCTTCCAAGAGTTGCAGATTTATTTGAAGCAAGACGACCAAAAGAATTAGCAATATTAGCAGAAATTAGTGGAATTATATCATTTGGAAAAGAAACAAAAGGAAAAAGACGATTAATTATTACTCCAATAAATGGGCATAATACATATGAAGAAATGATTCCAAAGTGGCGTCAATTAAATGTTTTCGAAGGTGAAAGAGTAGAAAAAGGTGATGTAATATCAGATGGTCCAGAATCACCACATGATATTCTTCGTTTAAGAGGTGTTCAAGCTGTAACTAAATACATTGTGAATGAAGTACAGGAAGTATATCGTCTACAAGGTGTAAAAATTAATGATAAACATATTGAAGTAATTATAAGACAAATGTTAAGAAAAGCTACCATAACTAAATCAGGAAATTCTAATTTTTTAGATGGAGAGCAAGTTGAATTTTCTAGAATAAAAATTTCAAATCGAATTTTAAATAAAAAAAATCAAACATTAGCAACTTTTTCAAGAGATTTACTAGGAATTACTAAAGCCTCACTTGCAACAGAATCATTTATATCTGCCGCTTCTTTTCAAGAAACAACTCGAGTACTAACAGAATCAGCAGTAGCAGGTAAAAAAGATGAATTACGAGGATTAAAAGAAAACGTTATTGTAGGTCGATTAATTCCAGCAGGAACTGGATATGCTTATCATAAAGAGCGTCTTAATCGTCGAAAATCTATAAATAATAATCAAATATCAAGTAATAATCATACATCTTCTCAAGTTAGTGCTGAGGAGGCATCTGCAAGTTTATCAGAATTATTAAATTCAACTCTTACATAAAAATTATATATAAATAATAAAAATCTGGCTGCTATTAACAGCAGCCAAAATAATTTAAAAAAATCTTAAAATACATTATTCTAAAAAAAATTAAATAGTTAAATACTAAAATTTTAAAAATTATTAATAATATTAATTTAATTTTTTTAAAAAAATATTATATATAAATTTTTATTTAAGAAAATATATGTTTTTTTTATACTATCTTTTTATTTTTTTTTAGATATATTATATATTTAAATTTTATTAAATACATTAAATTCATCTTTTTATATTAAACAAATTTTTAAAAATAAGATATTAACTAAATATTGATCTAAATTATATAAAATATCAACTTAAATATAATTTTAAAATTTTTTTAAAAATATATAAAAATTTATATTAAAAATAATTTATTTTAATTAATAAAAAATAAATGATTTCATTTATATCAAAACGTAATTTAAAGTAATTATTATTTTTTTAATAAAAAGGAAAGATAATGAATAAAACTCAATTAATTAATATTATTTCTAAAAAATCTAATTTATCAAAAATACAAGTTAAATCAACTTTGGAATCAACATTATCAACCATTATTGACTCTCTAAAAAAAGGTGAATCAGTACAAATAGTTGGTTTTGGTACATTTAAAGTAAATTTAAGAGCTTCTCGAACAGGTAGAAACCCGCAAACAGGAAAAGAAATTATTATTCCCGCTACAAAAGTACCTAGTTTTATATCTGGAAAAACTTTAAAAAACGCAATTAAATAAGAAATATAACATAAAAAATTTTTTAAAGGGGCAAAACGCCCCTGTAATATTAAATATTTAAATACTTTTAAAATTAATTTTATTAATAATATTTTTATATAAAAGAAATTAAACTATGTCATCAAATAATATATTAAAAAATGCTTTAATTAGCTTATCTAACAAAAAACATCTTTTAGAAATGTCAAAAATTTTATTACAAAAAAAAATTAACTTATTTTCAACAGGAGGAACGGCAAAATTTTTAAAAAGTAATAATATACCTGTTGTACAACTTTCAGAATATACAAATGTACCAGAAATTATGGATGGTCGTTTAAAAACTATGCATTTTAAAATTATAGCTGGTATTTTAGGGAGAAGAAAAAAAGACAAAAAAATAATGAAATTATATAATATTATACCAATTGATATAGTAATTATTAATTTTTATCCATTTAAAGAAAAAATTAACTTTAAAAAAGAAAAAGAAATAGAAGAAATTATTCAAAATATTGATATTGGAGGGCCTACACTTGTTCGATCTGCTGCTAAAAATTATAAAGATGTTTTAATTATAGTTGATTTTTCTGATTTTAAACTAATTTTTAATTCAATTAAAAATAATGATATTAGTCTTGAAAAAAGATTTTATTTAGCAACAAAAGCTTTTCAATATACATCACATTATGAAAAAAATATTAAAAATTATTTTTTAAAAAATAACACTTTTAATGCTGATATAAAAAAAAACTTATTTCCTGATAAGATTGAATTAAATTTTAAAAAAAAACAAAATTTAAGATATGGAGAAAATCAACATCAAAAATCTGCATGGTATATAAAAAATAATATTTTTGATTCTGGAGTAATTAGCTCCTCATATCAAGTTAATGGAAAAAAATTATCTTATAACAATATATCTGATGCAGATATAGCTTTAGAATGTGTTAAACAATTTTTAAATCCAGCTTGTGTTATTGTAAAACATGGAAATCCTTGTGGAGCATCTGAAAGTATATCTACAATAAATGCATATATATCTGCTTATAAATCAGATCCTATTTCTGCTTTTGGAGGAGTAATTGCATTTAATACAAAAATTGATGAAAAAACAGCTATAAAAATTATTCAAAAACAATTTGTTGAAGTTATTATTGCTCCTGAAATAAATAAAAATGCTTTAAAAATATTAAAAGAAAAACAAAATATTAGAATTTTAATTGTTGGAAAAATCAAAAAAAATAATGAAAAACTAGATTTTAAAAAAATAACTAATGGATTACTACTACAAGAATATGATAATAGCATAATTAACATTAATAAATTTAATTTTATAACAAATAGAAAACCTACTAATAATGAATTACAAGATGCAATTTTTTGTTGGAAAGTAGTTAAATATGCTAAGTCTAATGCTATCTTATATGGTTTAAATAAAACTACTATTAGTATAGGATCTGGACAAACAAGTAGAGTAGATGCAACAAATTTAGCAAATATTAAAGCAAAAAATCGAGGTTTTAATATAAAAGGTGCTGTGATGGCATCTGATGCATTTTTCCCTTTTAAAGATGGAGTGGAAAAAGCTGCTGATATGGGTATATGTTGTATTATCCAACCAGGTGGATCTATTCGAGATGAAGAAGTGATTGAATGTGCTAATAAAAATAATATAGCAATGATTTTCACTCAAATACGTCATTTTAAACATTAATAATATTAGTATATTCTTTAAATCATCATTTAGATTCTAATATTATAAAAATAATCTAAAAGATGATTTAATTTTTAAATAAAATTTTTTAACAAATATATTGTACTAAGTTATTTAAATTTTATTTCGTATTTCTTTTGTAACTTGTATCATATTTTTTAATGCAGATACTGTTTCATTCCAATTTCTTGTTTTTAAACCGCAATCTGGATTTACCCAAATACGATTTAATGGAATATATTTCATAGCTTTTTTCAATAAAGTCTTAATTGAATTAGAATTAGGTATATTTTTAGAATGAATATCATATACACCTGGACCAACTTCATTAGGATATTCATAATTTTTAAATAATTCTAAAAGCTCCATATCTGAACGAGCAGTTTCAATTGTAATAACATCTGCATCTAATAAAGCAATAGATTCCATAATATCATTAAATTCACAATAACACATATGTGTATGAATTTGTGTAGTATTTTTTACCCTAAAACAAGTTAAACGAAAAGCATCTACTGCCCAAGATAAATATTTTTTCCAAAATCTTTTTTTCAAAGGTAAACCCTCACGTAATGCAGGTTCATCAATTTGAATAATTTCAATTCCTGATTTTTCTAAATCTAAAACTTCATCATGTAGTGCTAATGCAATTTGTTTAGAAATAATTTCTAATGAAATATCTTCTCTAGGAAATGACCAAAATAAAATAGTAACTGGTCCTGTTAACATTCCTTTTACTGGTTTATCTGTTAAAGATTGAGCATATTTAGACCATTTTATAGTAATAGGGTAAGGCCGACTAATATCACCAATAATAATTGGAGGTTTAACGCAACGAGAACCATAACTTTGCACCCATCCATTTTCTGTAAATGCAAAACCATCTAAGTTCTCACCAAAATATTCCACCATATCACTTCTTTCAGATTCTCCATGCACAAAAACATCAAGATCTAAATCTTCTTGTATTTTTATTACTTTTTTAATATTTTTTTTAATACCAATTTCATATTCATTCAAACTTATAACATTATTTTTATAATCTTTTCTTAATTTTCTTATTTCTATTGTTTGAGGAAAAGAACCAATTGTAGTTGTAGGTAAAATAGGCAAATTAAATTTTATTTTTTGTTCTTGAGAGCGAATACTATAATTAGAAGACCGATTTAAATCAATATTAAAAAGATCAGAAATACGTTTCTGAACTTCAGATTTATGCACTTTTTTAGAAAAATTTCGTTCATAAATAGGTTTAGACCATTCTTTAATTAAAATAGTATTATTATCTTTTAATGCTTTTAATAATAAACCTAACTCATAACATTTTTGAATAGCAAAAGAAAACCATTTTTTAATATCTGGATTTAATTTATTTTCTACTTCTAAATCAATAGGAGAATGTAGCAATGAACAAGATGAACCAATTAATAAATTTTTACGAATTTTACTAATTTTTGAAATAACTTCAAACCATTTTAATAAATCTGCTTTCCAAATATTTCTTCCATTAATTACTCCTAAAGATAAAATCCATTCTTTTGGAATTTTTTTATTAAAATCAAATAAATTATATTTACCATGAATTAAATCAATATGAATACCATTAACAGGTAAATTACGAATAAACTCTATATTATGATTTATATCATCAAAATATGTTGTCAATAGTATTTTAGTTTTTCCATGAAGATATTTATAAGAATATAAATAAGCTTTTTTCCATTTTTCTGGTAATTCTAAAACTAATGCAGGTTCATCTATTTGAACAAAATCAATATTTTTTATAGACAATTTATTTAAAACATATTTATATATCGGAAGAATACTATCTAGCAAATCTAAACGATCAAAATATTGTCCTTTTACCTTTCCTAGCCATAAATATGTAATAGGACCTAAAATAATTGGTTTAACTTTATAATTTAATGATAAAGCTTCATCTACTTCTTCTAAAAATTGATTCCAAGAAAATTTTAATACTCTTTTTTTACTAAATTCTGGCACTATATAATGATAATTAGTATTAAACCATTTAGTCATTTCAGAAGCAGAAATATCTGGAAATGCACCACGAGCAATACGAAATAAACAATCCAAGTCAATTAAAGAATTAACATTATAATGCCTATCTGGTATATTTCCTAACATCATACTAGTATTTAATACATGGTCATACCAAGAAAAATCTCCTACTGATATATATTCAATGCCATTATTTTTTTGTTCTTTCCAATGTTTTTGTCGTAAATCTTTTCCTATAAGAAGTAAATCTGATTGTTTAATATCACCAGACCAATAAGATTCTTGAGCTCTTTTAAGTTCTCGATTGACACCTATTCTTGGAAATCCAAGTATATGATTTGAAATCATCATTTATTCTCCTTATAATTAATTTATTAATATTTAATAAAAAATTTATTTAAAAATAATTTTATATTTGATTTATCTAAAATATATATCTTATAATTCTAGTAATAAATTAAATACGCAAGCGAAAATAGTTAATTCTCGATATGAAGGAATCTAATGATCGAAATAAAACATCTTAGAACTTTACAAATCTTAAAAAATAATGGTTCATTAAGTTTAACTGCTATTACTTTACATCAAACACAGTCAGCTATTTCTCATCAATGCAATGAATTAGAAAAAAGATTAGGTTTTAAATTATTCATTAGAAAAACTAATCCTATAAAATTTACAATACAAGGAGAAATTTTATTAAAATTATCTAAAGAAATATTACCAAAAATAGATATAGCAATGAAAAATTGTAAATACAATTATCAAACAGTTATTAATCTTTCAATTGAATGCCATAGTTGTATTGAATGGTTAATACCAACATTAAAAATTTTTCATAAAAAATGGCCAAAAAATAAAATAAATTTTTCTTCTGATATGATTTTTAATCCTCAACCATTATTACAAACAGGTGAGTTAGATATTGTATTAACTTCAGAAGTTTTACCTAAAAGCAACTTAATTTATATACCTTTATTTGAATTTGAAGTTCGATTAATTTTATCTCCTAGTCATATTTTAGCTAAAAAAGAAAAAAAAATTACTCCAAAGGATTTAGAATCAGAAATATTAATGATATATCCAGTACAACGTCATAGATTAGATATATGGACATATTTTTTAAAACCAGCAGGAATTATACCAAAATTTAAAAATGTAAATAACACTTCTTTATTAATACAAATGGTTGCTGCAAAAATGGGTATTACTGCATTACCATATTGGACAGTGAATAATTTCGAAAAACAAAAGTTAATTGTTACAAAAAAAATAGGATCAGGAATATGGAAAAGGTTATATGCAGCTGTAAGATATGGAGATCAAGAAGAGTTTAATATAAAAAATTTTATATCTTCTATATATATACACACTAATAATCATTTAAAATTTATTCGTACTGTATTTAAATCTAATACTTAAAAAATAAAATTAATATAACAATTAAAAAATATTAAATAAGAAACTTTTTATTTAAAAAAACTGCTACACCATCATTTATATTATTACCAATAATTTCTGCATATGGTAATGCATATTTTAAACAAGGATCAGAATTTTCCATAATACATGCTTTTCCAGAAATACTTAACATATCATAATCATTCATTCCGTTTCCAATGGTAATACATTCTTTCAAAGAAATGCCTAATATTTTACATATTAATTTTAAACCATATCCTTTTGAAATATTTCCAGATGTTATTTCTAAACATCCTGGAGAAGAAAAATTTATATTAACTTTATTATTTAATACATTAATAATATGAATTTTAAGCTTATATAATTTTTTAAAATTGTTACTTGTAAAAAAAATTTTACTAATATTTTCAAAATTAAATTTATTTAAATTGAGAAATTGATATCTTAATAAAGATAAATTAGGACAAAAATTATTTTCAATTTTATTATTATTTATATACCATTGATCATTTTGATACACTTGAGTAATAATATCTTGATCTAAATATCGTAAAGATAAAAGTTCCAAAGCAATATCCTTATCTAAATTATTTTCAAAAATTAATTGATTATCTAAATTATAAATTTTAGCCCCATTAGAAGTAATCATAAAAATTTTAATATTTAAATAATTTCGAAGATATATCATATCAACATGGTGCCGACCTGATGCGAAAACAACATAAAAACCTTTATTTATTAATAATTTTATGATTTTTTTAGTATATTTTGTTATTTTGTGTTCTTGAGATAATAAAGTTCCATCTAAATCTACTGTAATAATTCTATACATAAACAAACCTTAATAAAAAAATATATTATATTAAATTCTCAAAAATAATTTCATTATATTTTTAAATAATTAAATTTATACAATAATAAAATTAACAAGGATATATATGTTAAAACTTGATACAACTATTATTATACTAGCAGCTGGCAAGGGTAGTAGAATGAAGTCTGATTATCCAAAGGTATTACATATATTAGGAGATAAAACAATTTTAGAATATGTTTTAAATACAGCTAAATCTATTAACCCTAAAAAAATTATATTAGTTTGCAATAATAATACAAAAAAAATATTATCTAACATGAAAAACTTTTCTATTGAAATTGTTGTTCAAAAAGAACAAAAGGGGACTGGAGATGCATTAATTACAGCCTCAAAAAATTTTTTAGACAATGAAAATATAATTGTTCTATATGGTGATATGCCGTTAATTTCTAGTATATCTATAAAAAAATTACAAGAATCTAAAAAAAAGTCTGATCTTAGTTTATTAACTAGTAATATTAAAAACCCTTCAGGATATGGAAGAATTTTAAGAAAAAACGGATATGTAATTGGTATTATAGAAGAAAAATATGCAAACAATCAAGAAAAATTAATTAAAGAAGTGTACTCTGGAACATTTATAACTCAAGGAAAAGACTTAAAAAGATGGTTATCTAAAATTCATTATAATAATCACAATCAAGAAATTTATGCTACAGAGATTATTAAAATAGCTTACTTAGAAGGTGGAAATATTATCAAAACAGTAAAACCTTTAAATTATAAGGAAATACTAGGTATAAATAATAAGTTGCAATTATCTATTTTAGAAAAAATGATTCAACAAGAAAAAATTGAAAATCTTTTACTCTCTGGTGTAACTTTAAAAGATCCATATAATTTTAATTTAAGAGGAACATTAAAACATGGTGAAAATATTGAAATTGATTCAGGTGTTATATTAGAAGGTAATATAATTTTAGGAAATAATATTAAAATTAATGCAGGTTGTATAATTAAAAATAGTTTTATTAATCATCATTCTCAAATTAAAGAATATACAATTATAGAAAATGTAAAAATCGGAAAAAATTGCATAATTGGTCCATTTTGTCATTTAAGAAATAAGACTATATTAAAAAATAATATACATATAGGAAATTATGTTGAAATTAAAGAAAGTATAATTAATGAAAAAACAAAAATAAAACATCTTAGCTATATTGGAAATTCTAAAATTGGTTCACAAGTTAATATTGGAGCTGGTACTATTACATGCAATTATGATGGTTTTAAAAAATCAAAAACAACTATTGGTGATAATGTTTTTATAGGTTCAAATACAGAATTAATAGCACCTATAAATATTTCAAAAAACACAACTATTGCAGCAGGAACTACAGTAAGAAAAAATGTAGATAAACCATGTTTAGTTTATAATACTAAAAAACAAAAATATAAAGAAAATTGGTCATATATCAATAAAAATAAAAAAACTAATACTTAAAAAATATAAATTTTTTACAAAAAATAATTTTATAATAAAACAAGGATAGACCTATATGTGTGGTATTGTTGCTGCAGTAACACAACGTAATATAATTAACTTTTTACTTAAAAGTATTCAAAAGTTAGAATATCGAGGATATGATTCATCAGGATTAGCTTTAATAAATTCAAATAATCATCTAATAAGAATTAGATCTGTAGGAAAAGTAAATGAATTAATAAAAAAAACAAAAAATAAAAAATTATTTGGAAAAATTGGGGTTGCCCATACTAGATGGGCTACACATGGAAGGGTATCAAAAGAAAATACGCATCCTCATGTTTCTTCACATATTACAATTGTTCATAATGGTATTATTAATAATAGTTTAGAACTTCGATTATTTTTAGAAAAAAAAGGCTATATATTTAATTCTGATACAGATACTGAGGTTATTGTACATTTAATACATTGGGAGCAAAAAAAAACGGGAAAATCGCTTTTAGAAGCTGTTTATAATAGCTTGATAAAATTAAATGGAAATTACAGTATGGTAATTATGGATACTAATAATATATCAAAATTAATAGCTGTTTGTTCTGGAAGTCCATTAGTTATTGGTTTAGGCTCAAAAGAAAACTTTATAGCTTCAGATCAAATTGCATTATTAAATGTTACAAAACGTTTTATCTATTTAAAAGAAGGAGATATTGCAATTATTAAACCAGAAAAAATTAAAATATTTAACAAAAAATACTTAATAGTAAATAGAAAAATAATTCACTCAAATCTTAAATATGAGCATTCAAAAAAAGGAAAATATAAATATTATATGGAAAAAGAAATTTATGAACAACCTATGTCTATTGAAAATACTATAAAAAACTATTTAAAAAATAATACAAGCATTTATTTTAAAAAATTAGGAAAAAAGGAAAAAAATATATTTTTACATTTAGAACATATTCAAATAGTTGCTTGTGGAACTTCCTATCATGCCGCGATGGTATCTAAATATTGGTTTGAATCATTAGCTAATATTCCTTGTGATGTTGAAGTAGCGTCTGAATTTTCTTCTCGAAAACTAGTAGTAAGAAAAAAAAGTTATTTTATTACTTTATCACAGTCTGGTGAAACAGCAGATACTTTAATAGCTTTAAGAATTGCTAAAAAATTAAATTATTTAGGAAATTTAGCTATATCTAATATGCCTAATTCATCTTTAGTTCAAGAATCTGATACTTTTTTACTAACTCATGCTGGTATTGAGATAGGAGTAGCTTCTACAAAATCTTTTACTACACAATTAATTGTATTATTAATGTTAGTTACTAAAATAATAAGTATTAAACAAAAAAAAAATCAAATTGAAAAAAAAATTATAAAAATCTTAACTATTCTACCTAATACAATTAAAAATTTTTTCGAAAAAAATAAAGAAATAAAAAATATTGCAAAAAAACTATCTAATAAAAAAAATATGTTATTTTTAGGACGTGGTATACAATATCCTATAGCTATGGAAGGAGCATTAAAAGTAAAAGAAATTTCTTATATTCATGCAGAAGCTTATCCATCTGGCGAGCTAAAACATGGACCATTAGCATTAATTGATTCAAATATGCCAGTAATAATTATAGCACCAAAAAACTCATTAATTGAAAAAACAAAAAAAAATATTCAAGAAATAGATGCAAGAGGGGGGGTAATTTATATTTTATCTGATGAAGAAATTAACATATCGAAAAATATAAAAATTCTAAAAATGCCTTATATAGACGAGATAGTAGCTCCTATTTTTTACATAATTCCATTACAATTACTTGCATATTATATTGCTTTAAGTAAAGGAACTAATATTGATCAACCAAGAAATCTAGCAAAATCTGTTACAGTAGAATAAAAAAATATACTTTTATAATCAGAGAGTATGAGTTTATGGTTTAAAAAAGTCTCATACTCTATATAAAAAAAATATTAATTTAATTGAAAAAATACATTTAACTTAATTTTCTATAGCTATTTTTAACTTTTTCATAGCATTCTTTTCTAATTGTCGTACACGTTCAGCAGAAATCCCATAACTATTAGCTAATTTTTGCAAAGTGTTTTTCTTATTGTTATTAAGAAGCCATCTAGATCGAATAATATCACGACTTCGTCGATCTAATCCTAATAAAGCATTACTTAATTTGTGAGTTGCATGTTCATCCCAATTATCTTGTTCTAAATAATTTGCAAAATTAGAAGTTTTATCTTGTAAATATGGTATATTTGAATTACTTTTACCATCTTTTACATCTTCTTCTGGAAATGAATTAAATGTTACATCTTGAGCAGACATACGAGACTCCATTTCCTTAACATCTTTAGTACTTACACCTAATTCTTTTGCAACAATTTCAATTTCCTTTTTATTAAACCAACCTAATCTATTTTTACTTTTTCTTAAATTAAAAAATAATTTTCTTTGAGATTTAGTAGTTGCTATTTTTACAATTCTCCAATTTTTAAGTACATACTCATGTATTTCAGATTTAATCCAATGCACAGCAAAAGAAACCAAACGAACTCCTATTTCTGGGTTAAATCTTCTAACTGCTTTCATTAAACCTATATTTCCTTCTTGTATTAAATCAGATTGCGGTAAACCATATCCAGAATAACTACGTGCAATGTGAATAACGAACCTAAGATGAGAAAGAATTAAAGTTTTAGCAGCATCTAAATCACTATTATAACGTAAACGTTGAGTTAATAACTTTTCTTCTTTAATAGATAACATAGGCCATAAATTAGCTATTCTAATATAAGCATCTAAATTACCTAATGATGTTACAGATAAAATCTGTACTTTATTAGTCATCTTAATTCCCGAATCAATCAAATATATTAAATCAATAATAAGTATGTAAAATTATTCAATCATAATTCATTAAAATTTTAAAATTAAAAATTATAATAATGATCAACTATTTACAATAATATTAACTATATTAACATTAAAAAAATAAAATAAAATAAGTTACTAATAAATAAGTATTTTCAATATATTACTTTATTTTATGAAAAATAGAATCAACAAAATCATTACTATTAAAATCAATTAAATCAGTTGATTTTTCACCAATTCCAATATAACGAATAGGAATAGAAAATTGATCTGCTAATGCAAAAATCACTCCTCCTTTTGCAGTACCATCTAATTTAGTAATAATTAAACCAGTTAAATTAATTGCCTTATGAAACATTTCAGTTTGTTTAATTGTATTTTGACCATTACAAGCATCAATAACTAATATTACTTCATGTGGAGCAGATAAATTTAACTTTTTAATTACTCTAATTATTTTTTTTAATTCTTCTAATAAATGCTGTTTATTATGTAATCTTCCTGCTGTATCAATAATTAAAATATCAATTTTTTTAGAAATAGCAGATTTTAAAGCATCAAATGTTACCGCAGCTGGATCTGAACCTAATTTTTGAGCTATTACTGGTATTTTATCTATTTTCCCTAATATTTGTAATTGTTCTATTGCTGCTGCTCTAAATGTATCTGATGCTGATAACATGACAGACTTTCCATCTAATTTATATTTTTTTGCTAATTTCAAAATAGTAGTTGTTTTTCCTGTACCATTTACGCCTACTACTAATATAACAAACGGAGTTTGTTTTGAAATTAATAATGGAACTTGTACTTTTTTTAAAATTAAACGCATTTTTTCTTTTAATGCAAAATATACTGACTTTGGATCTTTTAAAGCTTGGTAATCAATATCTTTAATTAATTCTTGAATAATTTTTTCAGTTGTATTAATTCCAATATCAGATAAAATCATAATGTCTTCTAATTCTTGAAAAAGATTTTTATCTATTCGCTTAATTGAAAAAATACGATCTATACGATCACCAAAAAAAATTTTAGTTTTTTTTAAACTTTCTCGTAATTTAAAAAAAAAATTTGATTGTATACTATTTTTTTTTAAAATATTATCAGTTTCTATTTTTTTTTTGATTCTAGATACATCGAAATTTTCTTTTTTTGTTTTAATTAATTTAGAATTAATCCAAGAGAAAAATTTATTTTTTTTATCGTTACTCATTGAACTATCCTTATAATTTATAAAGTTAAAAATAATATTTAATATTTTAAAAAAAATTAAAAATTAGATGTATATTTAAATTATATTTAATAATAAAATAAATTATATCACTAACATAGACAATCTAATAAAATGTATAATTACTTTTCTAATAAAAGAGATAAAATTTATATTATTTCAGGTAAATTAAAGGGGAAAAAAATATCTTTAAAAAATAGTTTAAATATTCGACCTACAACTAACAGAATAAGAGAGACGCTATTTAATTGGCTTTCTAAATATGTTAATAATGCTCATTGTTTAGATTGTTTCTCAGGCAGCGGAGCATTAGGAATAGAAGCTATATCTCGAAATGCTAAATTTGTTACATGTTTAGAAAAAGAAAAAAAAAATGTACTTACATTAATAAAAAACCAAAAAAGATTAAATATATCTAATTTAGAAATTATACATACAAATACTTTTAATTGGTTAAAAAGAAAAAAAAAATCATATGATATAATATTTATAGACCCACCATATCATCAAAAATTAATAGAAAAAACTATAATTTTATTAGAAAAAAAAAATTGGATAAAAAACAACTCGATAATTTATATAGAAACAAAACGATCTGAATCTATAAAAATATCAAATAATTTTATTTTATATAAAAAGAAAAAAACTAGCCAAATTAAATGCTATCTTTATATTTTTAAAATTTAATATTTTAAATAATATTAATAAATTAAATAGGATAAACTTTTTATGAAATTTTTAGTTTCTAAAACTATAACTTTAGATTTTTTTTGTCAAAATCCAATACAAATTATAAAAGAAGCAAAAAATAAAACTTTATCTATTTCAAAAAATAAAAAAATTTTATTTTATATTATTCAACCATCACTGTTAAAAAAAATATTTGATTTAGAATATAATTTGGAAGAAAAAAATATACAAAAAAAAAATAAAATGATACAAAAGTTTGCTATGCATTCTAAATGGATTCCTGATAAAGATTTTATTCAAAAAGCTGCACTGTGGGGTATAATATTAAAAAAAGAAGTATCAAAATACGAACTTGCTGCATTTATTTCATACTGGGAAGCTGAAGGATGTTTATTTCATCATATACAATGGGAACAAAAACTTGCACGAAATCTACAAAAAGTTCGTTCTTTTAATTTTTTTAAAAAACAAAAAGATATTACTTATATACCAACACCTGATAAAAAAATACCAGATGGATTTAGAGGGAAATAATGACATTTTATACAGATTTTTTTAAACGTTTACAACGAATGATGCCTAAAAATATTAAACCAAAATTTAAAAATGATTATGATTTATTAACTTGGAACCAAGAACAGGGAAAAATATCTTCTGAATTGATATTACGTGAAAATAAAGCTATGAAAATGCAAAGAGTTTTAGGTCGATCTGGTATTCGTGAATTATATATGAATTGTTCGTTTGAAAATTATAAAATTGAACACGAAGGACAAAGAAAAGTACTTCAAGCAGCTAAACGTTATGCAGAAGAATTTAATGAAAATATTGCAAGTTTTGTTTTTTCAGGACGACCTGGAACTGGAAAAAATCATTTAGCATCAGCTATAGGAAATTATTTAATTCTACACGGAAAAAGTATTTTAATTGTTACAGTAGCTGACTTAATGTCTAATATTAAAAGTACATTTAGTGATTCTAATAATATCACTGAAGAAAATTTATTACATAACTTAAGTAGTGTAGATTTATTAATGATAGATGAAATTGGTATGCAAACTGAATCAAGATATGAAAAAGTAATTATTAATCAAATAGTTGATAGAAGATCATCATCAAAAAAATCAACCGGAATGTTATCTAATCTAGATCATAAAGGGATGAAAAATTTATTAGGAGAAAGAGTAATTGATAGAATGCGTTTAGGAAATAGTTTATGGTTAACTTTTGAATGGGAAAGCTATAGAAAGTATATCAAAGGTAATGAATATTAATTTTATTTAATTCTAGAAACATATTCTCCAGAACGAGTATCTACTTTAATTATTGATCCAACTTGTATAAATAATGGAACTTTTAAAACTGCACCTGTATTTAGTCTTACTAATTTTGTACTATTGTTAATAGTATTTCTTTTTAAAATTAAATCTGTTTTTATAACTTTTAATTTTACAAAAACTTTAGGTATAATAGATATTGGCTTTTTATTCCAAAACATTATAGTACATATATCTTTCTCTAACATCCATTTTTTATTTACACCAATAACTTTTTTTTCTACTGAAAAATCTTCTAATGTCTTATCATTAATAAAATACCAAAAAAAACCATCGTTATATAAATAATATAATTTATATTCTACAATATCAGCTATTTCTAACAAATCTGTAGATTTAAATGTTTTATCTATTAATTGATTTGTTAATAATTTTCTTAATTTTAAACGAACAAAAGCTTTTCCTTTTCCAGGTTTTACAAATTCATTTGATTCTATTAAACATGGTTCTTTTTCAAAAATAATCTTACAACCTGATCGAAAGCTATTACTTTGATAGACTTTCATAATACCTCTTTAATTATCTCAACTTCTTTCCTCAAGAAAAATATTTATATCTGAGGAAAGAAATCTTTAAATTAAATAAATAAGATTAACTATAAAATTTTTACATCATTCCACCCATGCCGCCCATTCCACCTGCAGGAGAAGCGTTTACATCAGCAGATTTTTCATCTTTTGGCAAATCAGTTACCATACATTCTGTAGTAATCATTAAACCGGCAACAGATGCAGCATATTGTAAAGCAGATCTTGTAACTTTAGTAGGATCTAATATACCAAAATCAATCATATCCCCATATTCATCAGTAGCAGCATTATAACCGTAATTGCATTTTCCATCTTTTACGTTATTAGTTACTACAGAAGGTTCTTCACCTGAATTTGAAACAATTTGACGTAAAGGAGCTTCCATAGCACGTAAAGCTACTCTAATTCCAACATTTTGATCTTCATTTTGACCACGTAAATTTGAAATTTTTCCAGCAACACGAACCAATGCAACACCACCACCAGCAACTACACCTTCTTCTACAGCAGCACGAGTCGCATGTAAAGCATCTTCAACACGAGCTTTCTTTTCTTTCATTTCTACTTCTGTTGCAGCACCTACTTTTAACACTGCTACACCACCTGATAATTTAGCTAATCTTTCATTTAATTTTTCTTTATCATAATCAGAAGTAGCTTCTTGAATTTCTTGACGAATTTGGCTAATACGACTTTGAATAGAATGTTTTTCTCCTGAACCATCAATTATTGTTGTAGTATCCTTATTAATTACAACACGTTTAGCTTGACCTAAATCTTCTAATGTAGATTTTTCTAATTCCATTGCTAACTCTTCTGAAATTACAGAACCTCCTGTTAAAATAGAAATATCTTGTAACATAGCTTTTCTTCGGTCACCAAAACCAGGAGCTTTAACAGCAGCAACTTTTACAATTCCACGCATAGAATTTACTACTAAAGTAGCTAATGCTTCACCTTCTAAGTCTTCTGAAATTATTAATAATGGCTTGCTAGATTTTGCAACAGATTCTAATATTGGTAACATTTCTCGAACATTTGAAATTTTTTTATCTGCCATTAAAATATATGGGTTTTCTAGTTCAACAATACCTGTTTCTGGTTTATTAATAAAATAAGGCGATAAATAACCTCGATCAAACTGCATACCTTTTACAACTTCAAGCTCATTTTGTAAACCAGTTCCTTCTTCTACCGTAATAACTCCATCATTTCCTACTTTTTCCATTGCTTCGGCAATTAATGCTCCTACTTTTTCATCAGCATTAGCAGAAATAGTTCCAACTTGTGTAATTGCTTTAGAATCAGAACACGGCACAGATAGATTTCTTAATTCTTCAACAGCATTAATAACTGCCTTGTCAATACCTCGTTTTAAATCCATAGGATTCATTCCAGCAGCTACTGCTTTTAATCCTTCATTAACTATAGATTGTGCTAATAATGTTGCTGTTGTAGTACCATCTCCTGCTGCATCATTAGCTTTAGATGCAACTTCTTTAACCATTTGAGCACCCATGTTTTCAAATTTATCTTCTAACTCAATTTCACGAGCTACAGATACACCATCTTTAGTAATACTAGGTGCACCAAAAGATTTATCTAAAACTACATTTCGACCTTTTGGTCCTAAAGTAACTTTTACTGCATCAGCTAATACATTAACACCTCGAAGCATTTTGATTCGAGCTTCATTACCAAATTTTACATCTTTAGCGCCCATTTTGACATTTCCTTAAATATATATTTTTAATAGATATACAACAGAACTTATGTATTTACTATTCAACAATTGCTAAAATGTCACTTTCAGTTAAAATTAGTAATTCTTCATTATTAATTTTTTCTGTTTTTGCACCATAACCCTCATTAAAAATAACAATATCTCCAACTTTTACATCTAATGGTTTAATTTCCCCACTATCTAAAACACGACCATTACCAACTGCTTTAACAGTACCTCTATTTGATTTACCTGCAGCAGAACCTGTAAGAACAATACCTCCAGCAGATTTTGACTCTGCTTCTTGACGTTTTACAAGTACACGATCATGCAATGGACGAATTTTCATATGATAATACTCCTGTGAATAATCCTTCTGATTTAAAAAATATTTTAATCTTATATTAATATTAAATATATGGATGTTTATTAAAACTTCAAGGGTAAAAATTATTTTTATTATTTTTTAAATAAAAAAATAAATCATTTATCTATATTGTTTATCAAAAAAAGATTGACAAAGTTTTATCTTTGATGATTTAATGTAAAAAATGCCCGGATAGCTCAGTTGGTAGAGCAGGGGACTGAAAATCCCCGTGTCGGTGGTTCAATTCCGCCTCCGGGCATAATTAAATACTATTTACCTATACAAAAGGTAGAAAAAATACGATTTAATAAATCATTAGAAGAAAAAGATCCAGTAATTTCTCCAATAATTTTATTCATTATATTTAATGATTCTGCTAATAATTCAATATTTTTATTTTTTATCCAATTTTTTTGAGCTTTTAGAAATTCATGATACGATAAATCAATTTGATATAGATGACGCCTTCTAGCAATAAAAGTACCTTCTTTATTTTTATTTTTTTCTATATTAATAAGATGTTTTTTTAGTATATCTATTCCCTCCCCAGTAAGGGCAGAAATACTAATAAAAAAAAATTTTCCTATTTTTTTAATCTTAAAATTATCTGGTGATAAATCATTTTTATTTAAAATAAAAGTAATTTCAATATTATTTTTATTGTAAGAAGAAATTTTTTTTAAAAAATTATCAGATATTTTTTTTTGATGTTTTAAATCAATTGTTTTATCAATAACAAATAAAATATGATCACATTTTTTTATTTCCTTCCAAGCTAGATCAATACCAATTTTTTCAATAGTATTTGTTGTATTATGAAAACCAGCTGTATCAATAAACTCACATAAAATCCCATTAATATTAATATATTCATGAAGAAGATCTCGAGTTGTTCCTGGGATATTCGTAACTATAGCTTTATTTCTTGAAGATAATATATTTAATAAACTAGATTTTCCAGCATTCGGAGGTCCAATAATTATAATTTTTTTTGATTCTCTTATCACACTTTCATTTTTAATTAAATTTTTTATTTTTAAAAAATAATTATTTAATTTTTTAAATTTAATAAAAATAATATCATTATAATTAAAATCAATTTCTTCTTCTGAAAAATCTATACTAGATTCAATATAAACTCGAAATTCAATAAGTGTTTTAAGTAAATTTTTTATATAATATGAGAAGTTTCCTTGTAAAGAATTTAATGAAGCTTTAATCATAGATTCATTTTCAGAATTAATTAAATCATCTATTGCTTCTGCCTGAATTAAATCAATTTTTCCATTTAAAAATGCACGTTCACAAAATTCTCCGGGTCTAGCTAATCTTATATTTTTTACAGATAAAATCGTTGTAATTAATAAATCTATTATTACTGGGCTTCCATGACCCTGTAACTCCAATACATCTTCACCTGTAAATGAAAATGGAGAAGGGAACCATAAAGCTATACCTTGATCTAAAATTTCATTATTTTTGTTAAAAAACTTAGAATAAGTAGCAACTCTAGGTTTAGGTATTTTATTTAAAATTAAAATAGCAATTTTTTTTGCATTAACTCCAGAAACTCGTAATATCCCAACAGAACTTTTACCTGGATGTGTTACTTGAGCAACAATAGTTTTTCTTTTTATCATAAATAGTTTCTTATTTAATAAATATAAATTAATATCAAACAACTATTTAATCTATTTTTTAAAATGAAATAAAATAATTTTTTGTTGTATAATCGTTACTAAATTACTAATAATATAATATAATACCAATCCTGATGGAAACCATAAAAAAAACAATGTAAATAAAATAGGTATAAAACGTATTATTTTTTGCTGTAATGGATCAGAAATATTATTAGACGATAAACTTTGTACAAAAAACATTGTAATACCCATGATAATAGGTAAAATATAATAAGGATCTTGACTAGATAAATCTTTAATCCAAAATAAAAATGGTGCATGACGTAATTCAACAGAACTAATTAGCATATAATAAAGTGATAAAAAAATAGGCATTTGTATCAAAACTGGTAAACACCCACCTAGTGGATTGATTTTTTCTATTCTATATAAACGTATCATTTCTTGACTCATACGTTGTTTATTATCTCCAAAATTTTTCTTTATTTCGTTTATCTTAGGTTGTAATTTACGCATTTTTACCATAGAAACATATTGCGCTTTTGTTAAAGGATATGTTATTGCTTTCATAATAAATGTGATTAAAACAATAGAAAAACCCCAATTACCTACAATATTATATAAAATACTCAATAATTTAAATAAAGGTTGAGATAAAAACCAAAGCCAACCATAATCTACTGTTAAATCCAAATTTGGAGCTACTAAAGCCATTTCTTTTTGTATTGCAGGTCCTATCCATAATTTTGATTTAATAGTATATTGAGAATTAGATGGGATATTAATAATAGGAGATTGATAACCAATAATAGCAATATTATTATTTAAATAAGAAGTATAAATACTATTTAAATTAGCATTAAAATCAGGTATCCAAGCTACAGAAAAATATTGTTGTAACATCGCAATCCAACCACTTTTTGTAAAAATATTTAATTGTTGATTTTTAGAAATATCGTCAAATTTATATTTTTGATATTTTATATCATTAGTTGAATATGCAGCTCCACGAAATGTTTGAAGAGCAAAATTTTTACTATAAATATTACGATTTTCAGGTAGTTGAATTGTTTGTCTTAATTGACCAAACATACGTAATTCTAAATTATTATTACTAATATTATTTATATTATATTCTATCTCTAAATCATATTTTCCTCGTTTAATAATAAATGTTTTAGTATAAATGACATTTTTATTTTTAAGAAAAACAATTGGAACACGAAGTTCATATTGATTATTTTTCAATTCAAAAAAATTATTTTTTGAATAATATAATGGTCTACTATAATTTTCTATATTATCTAAACCATCTTTTCCAATTAAACCACTTTGTGCTTGGTAAATAAAATTTGGTGTTGTTTCTAACAATTTCATTGGTTTAGAAGAATTTAATTTTTCTTTATAATTTAATAAACTTGCTTCTTCTATATCTCCTCCATACATATTTACAACTAAACGAATCACATCATTTTTAATAATGATTTGATTTTGATCATTCTTTTTTTTAGTATTAATATCAAGATTTAAACTATTATTTTTATTATCATAATTATTTAAAAATGGTTGTTTTTTCCATTCTTGCCAAAGCAAAAAAGAAATAAATAAAAAAGCAAAAATAAAAAAATTACGTTGTAATTCCATAATTAATATTCACTTTTATCTTTTGTTCTAAAAGATATTGGGTCATATCCAGTTTTATAAAATGGATGACATTTAAACAAACGAAATATTGTTAAAATTATACCTTTAATTATTCCAAATTTATGCAAAGAACAAATCATATATGTTGAACAAGTCGGATAAAAACGACAATGAGATTGCATAAAAGGACTAATAAAATACTGATAAATTAAAATAATATGAGTTAAAAAATATATAATTAATGATGATATTTTAACCATAGAGTCTCCAATATATTAATTATATTTTTATTATTTAAAGAAATAATATTTTTTTTAGCTATTACTATAAAATCCTTAGAAGTTAATTTATATTGCAATAGACGAAAAGTTTCTCGAATTAATCTTTTAATTATATTTCGTTTATATGCATATTTAACATTTTTTTTAGGTATACTAATACCTAATCTAGGATATCCTAAATAATTAGAACGTCCTAAAATAACTAATTCAAAATTACTTTGCATATAATTTTTCTCAAAAACATATTTAAAATTTATTGATTTTAATAATTTAGATTTTTTTTTAAAAAAATAATTTAATATCATATTAAACCTTATTATTTACTAGAAACACTTAAACGTGATCTTAATTTAGAACGTCTTCGTGATAAAATATAACGACCACTTTTAGTTGACATTCGGATTCTAAATCCATGTGAACGATTACGCTTTAATACTGATGGTTGAAAAGTTCTTTTCATTTTTTATACACCATAAAATAATTAATATAATTTGATAATTTTTTTATATAAATATAAATAAAAGATTTTAAAAAAATCAATTAAAAATGAATTATTGTCTTTTTATTCTTTATTATAATTTTATATTATTTTTACATTTATTTCATTTAATCAATAAATATTAATTTATAAAAGTAAAATTTAACCTTAATCTTTAATAAAAAATAAATAAAATATATTATACCCTTTTATAACATTTACATATTTAAAGTTATATAATTTAATTTTTTAACAAATGATTTTATATTACTTTTTAAAAAATAATTATATTTTTTATATATTTTTACTTGGAGTATACTGTGTCACTTTGTATTTGGAAAAAATGCCTTAGTCGATTACAAGAAAAACTACCATCTACAGAATTTAGTATGTGGATACGCCCTTTAAAAACTAAATTAAATAATAATATTTTAGAAATATATGCTCCAAATCGATTCGTTTTAGAATGGGTAAAAGATAAATATTTAATTACTTTTAAAAAAGCAATAAAAGATTTTTATGATCCTAATAAATTATTAATAACATTTAAAGTATATCAAACTTCGAAAGAAAAAAAATTTAAAAAAAATATTTTAAATAATATTAAAAAAATTAATATAAAAGAAAAAAAAAATAGTCCATCGCAACCATATTATCAATTTAATATTAATAAAAAAAATAAATTTGAAAACTTTATAGAAGGTAAATCTAATCAATTAGCACGAGCAGCAGCTTTACAAGTGGCTAATAATCCTGGAAATTCTTATAATCCATTATTTTTATATGGAGGTACAGGATTAGGTAAAACACATTTACTTCATGCTATTGGAAATCAAATATTAGCACATAAATATAATATGAGAATTATTTATATGAATTCTGAACGTTTTGTTCAAGATATGGTAAGAGCACTGCAAAACAATGCTATTGATAAATTTAAACTATATTATCGTTCAGTAGATGCATTACTTATTGATGATATTCAATTTCTTGCACATAAAGAACGTTCTCAAGAAGAATTTTTTCATACATTTAATACTCTTTTAGAAGAAAATCAACAAATTATTTTAACTTCAGATCGATACCCAAAAGCAATTAATGGTGTTAAAGACAGATTAAAATCTAGATTTGGATGGGGTTTAACTGTTTCTATAGATCCCCCAGAATTAGAAACAAGAGTAGCTATATTAATTAAAAAAGCTGATGAAAAAAATATTTTTTTACCTGATGAAATTGCTTTTTTTATTGCAAAACATTTATGTTCTAATGTACGTGAATTAGAAGGAGCTTTAAATAGAATAATTGTTAATTCTAATTTTAGCCATAAAACTATTACTATTGAATTTGTTCGAGAATCACTTAGAGATATTTTAACTTTACAAGAAAAACTTGTTACTATTGATAATATCCAAAAAAAAGTTTCAGAATATTATAAAATTAAGGTATCAGATTTATTATCTAGAAGACGATCTCGATCAATAGCTAGACCTAGACAGATAGCTATGGCTATATCAAAAGAACTAACAAAACATAGTTTACCAGAAATTGGAGATGCATTTAATGGAAGAGATCATACTACAGTATTGCATGCTTGTCGTAAAATTGAACATTTACGTAAAGAAAATCATGATATTAAAGAAGATTTTTCAAATTTAATAAGAACCCTATCAGGGTAAAATTATGCAATTTACTATTCAAAATAATATTTTAATTAAAAATTTAAAAAAAATTAGTCGGCTACTAGTAAAAAATAGCTCACATCCTATTTTAGAAAATATCCTCATAGAAATGAAAGATAATATATTATCTTTAACTGCAACAAATTTAGAAATAGAAATAATTTCAAAAATCTATATTTCAACTAAATATACACCAGGAAAAATAACAATTTCAGGAAAAAAGATATTAAATATTTGTCAAAATTTATCAGAAACTTCAATTATCCAAATAAAATTAAAAAAAAATAAAATATATATTTTTTCTGAAAACAGTAGTTATATATTGTTAACTATAACAGCCGATAATTTCCCTAATCATCAAAATTTTAATTATCATTCTGATTTTTATATATCATCAGATATTTTTAAAAATATGATATTAAAAACTGAATTTGCTATGGGTAAACAAGATATTCGATATTACCTTAATGGTATGTTGTTTGAAAAAAAAAATAACCATCTTAAAAGTGTAGCAACAGATGGATACAGATTAGCAATATCATATGTTTTATTAAAAGAAAAAATAAATTTTTTTTCAATTATTGTTCCAAATAAAGGAGTTATGGAAATATTACGATTATTAAATATAAAAAATGAATTATTACATATTTTAATTGGTAATACTCATTTAAGAATATATATAGATAATTTAATATTCACTACACAATTAATTGACGGAGAATATCCAAACTATAATAATGTTTTATTAAAAAAATTAAATAAACCTATTATTATTAATAACCATTTATTCAAAAAATCATTATTACGTACTTCTATCTTATCATATGAAAAATTTTCTGGTATTGAAATAAATATTAATAACGGAATACTTAAAACAGTATCTTACAATCAAGATGAAGAAACTGCAAAAGATCAATTTAATATTGAATACTTTGGCGATACAATTGAAATATCAATTAATGTTTATTATATACTAGATGTATTAAAGGTAATACAAAGTGAAAATATTTTATTATTTTTTAATGAAACTCAATCTTCAATACAAATTCAATCAGAAAATAACTTTTCAGATATTTATGTAATAATGTTATTAAAACATTAAACGATAAAAAATTTATAAAGTAAAAATATATGAAATATTTATTTTAGTTTTTTAAAAATAGGAATAAACATGAAAGATAATTATAACTCTTCAAATATTCAAATTCTTAGAGGGTTAGATGCAGTTCGAAAAAGACCAGGAATGTATATTGGTGATACTGATGATGGTAGTGGTCTACATCATATGGTTTTTGAAATTGTTGATAATTCTATTGATGAAGCATTAGCAGGTTTTTGTAAAGAAATTATAGTTACTATTCACAAAGATAACTCTGTATCAATAGAAGATGATGGACGAGGAATTCCAACTGATATGCATCACGAAGAAAAAATATCAGCTGCAGAAGTGATTATGACTATATTACATTCAGGTGGAAAATTTAATAATGATTCTTATAAAATTTCTGGTGGATTACATGGTGTTGGTATTTCAGTAGTTAACGCTTTATCAGAAAAACTTAAATTAATTATTTATAAAAATCAAAAACAATATCAACAAATATATCAAAATGGAATACCAAAATCACCTTTATTAGTAATTGGAAAAACTAATAAAACAGGAACATATATTAGATTCTGGCCCAGTTATAAAACTTTTACAAATAAAACAACATTTCAATATGAAATTTTATCAAAACGTTTACGCGAATTATCTTTTCTTAATTCTAGTATTTCTATTTATTTAAAAGATAATAGAAATAATATTGAAGATCATTACCATTATAAAGGTGGAATTAAAACTTTCATCAAATTTCTAAATAAAAATAAATTAACAATTAATTCAAAAATATTTTATTTTAAATCTTTTAAAAAAGATATTGAATTAGAAGTAGCTATTCAATGGAATGAATCACATCAAGAAAATATATATTGTTTTACAAATAATATACCTCAAAAAGATGGAGGTACACATTTAGCGGGGTTTAGATCAGGAGTAACACGTACATTAAATTTACATATTGAACGTGAAGGATATAATAAAAAACATAAAACTATTATCACTGGAGAAGATACAAGAGAAGGTATAACTGCAATTATATCAATTAAATTAACTGATCCTAAATTTTCTTCACAAACAAAAGATAAATTAGTGTCATCTGAAGTAAAATCAGTAATAGAATCCTTAATTAATGAATATTTAATTGAATATCTTTTAGAAAACCCTAGTGATTCAAAAGCTATAATTCAAAAAATTATAAACACGGCACAAACAAGAGAAGCAGCAAAACGTGCTAGAGAAATAAATAAAAGAAAAAATATGCTGGATTTAGGAGGATTACCTGGGAAATTATCTGATTGCCAAGAAAATGATCCAAAAATATCAGAAATTTATTTAGTTGAAGGAGATTCTGCAGGAGGTTCTGCAAAACAAGGTAGAAATAGAAAAAATCAAGCAATTTTACCGCTTAAAGGAAAGATATTAAATGTACAAAAATCAAAATTTAATAAAATGATATTATCTCAAGAATTAGCAGCGCTTATAACAGCGTTAGGATGTGGTATTGGAGAACACGAATATAATTTAGAAAAATTAAGATATAATTATATTATAATCATGACAGATGCAGATATTGATGGAGCACATATTAGAACATTATTATTAACATTTTTTTATCGTCAATTACCTGAACTAATTGAAAAAGGATATATTTATATTGCTCAACCTCCATTATATAAAATTAAAATAGGAAAAAAAGAAAAATATATTAAAAATGATGAAGAAATGAAAAAATACCAAATTAAGTATGCTTTAAAAAATTTAATTATAAAAAATAAAAAACAAAATAAAATTGAACAAAATATAAAAATATTTAAAGAAATTATCTATGAATTTAATAAAATTCAAATAAACACAAAAAAAAGTAATAGTTATTTTCCTGAAATAATATTGAATGAATTAATTTATCAACCACATTTAAATAATTTAAAAGATAAAGAAAAAGTTTTAATATGGATAGAACAACTAATAAATAAATTAAATAAAAAAGATAAAAATAATACATTTTATCAATCGAAAATTAATGAAAAAGAAAATATTTTTGAACCAAGCATTATTGCATCTAGATATGAATATCGTTATCAATATGATTTTACAAATCAATTTATAAATAGCAAAGAATATTTTTCAATTATTTTATTAGGAGAAAAATTTAAAAAATTTAAAAAGTATAAAAATTTTATAGAAAAAGAAGATAAAATTTATATAATTAATGATATAAAAAATACTATAGAATGGTTAATCAATGAATCTAAAAGAAATTTTTTTATACAACGATATAAAGGACTCGGTGAAATGAATCCTGATCAATTATGGCATACAACAATGAACCCTGAAACAAGAAATATGTTACAAGTAACAATTCATGATGCCATTTCAGCAAATAATTTATTTAATACACTTATGGGAGATGCAGTTGAACCTAGAAGAAAATTTATAGAAAAAAATGCCTTAAATGCAAGTAATATAGATATTTAAACAATTTTTTATACTCTCTCCTTTTAATAAATTATTGATATTTATAAAAAATATTTATAAATTAATTGCGGCAGGAAAACCAGCCGCGAATAGACTATTTTCTATTGCTTAAATTTATCCATTATTTCAAGTACACGAAGTTTTGCAATTTCATGAGATATTTTTAGCAAAATATCTTTTTTATTTATATTTTTATCTATATTTTTACAATATTCTTCAGCTTGTTGTTTAGTTTTTAAGATACGTTTTCGATCTAAATCTGCACCTCGAATAGCAACATCCGCCAAAATCGAAACAACAAAAGGTTGAATTTCTAATATTCCTCCAGATATATAAAGACATTCTTCAGTTTTATTTTTATGAAATATATATACTATACCTGGTTTAATTATACTTAATAATTGAGAATGTCCTGGGTAAATACCCATTTCTCCTTCACTTCCAGATATACGTATTTTTTTTACTAATCCGGAAAATATACTCTCTTTAACACTGACAATATCTAAATGAAAATCCATAAATATATCCAAAAAATATTTATTATAATTTTTTTGATTTTTTTTCAACTTCTTCAATGCCGCCAACCATATAAAATGCTTGCTCTGGTAAATGATCAAATTCACCTTCTATAATACCTTTAAAAGCACGAATATTATCTTTTAAAGATACATATTTACCTGGAGAACCAGTAAATATTTCTGCTACAAAAAAGGGTTGTGATAAAAATCTCTGTATTTTACGTGCTCTTGAAACTATTTTTTTATCTTCTTCAGAAATTTCATCTATCCCTAAGATAGATATAATATCTTTTAATTCTTGATATCTTTGTAATACTGATTGTACTTCACGTGCTGTATTATAATGTTCATCACCAACAATACTAGGATCTAGTTGACGACTTGATGAATTCAAAGGATCAACAGCCGGATAAATACCTAATGATGCAATTTGTCGACTTAACGTTACTGTAGAATCTAAATGTGCAAATGTAGTTGCAGGAGACGGATCTGTTAAATCGTCTGCTGGAACATATACTGCTTGAATAGAAGTAATAGATCCTTTTTTTGTTGAAGTGATTCTTTCTTGTAATAAACCCATTTCTTCAGATAAAGTAGGTTGGTATCCAACTGCGGATGGCATTCTTCCAAGTAATGCAGATACTTCAGTTCCAGCTAAAGTATATCGATATATATTATCAATAAATAATAAAACATTCTTTCCTTCATCACGAAATTTTTCTGCTATAGTTAATCCTGTGAAAGCAACTCGTAATCGATTTCCTGGAGGTTCATTCATTTGTCCATATACAAGAGAGACTTTATCTAATACTTGAGAAGCTTTCATTTCATGATAAAAATCATTTCCTTCTCTTGTTCTTTCACCAACTCCAGTAAATACTGAATAACCTGAATGTTCTATTGCAATATTTCTAATTAATTCCATCATATTAACTGTTTTTCCTACACCAGCCCCTCCAAATAAACCAACCTTTCCACCTTTTGAAAAAGGACAAATTAAATCTATTACTTTAATCCCTGTTTCTAATATTTCTTGAGATGTTGATTGTTCTCTATAACTAGGAGGAGTTCGATGAATTTCCCAATATTCTATTTGAGAAGAATTTATGTTTTTTAATGGTCCTTGATTGTCAATAGTCTCACCTAATACATTTATAATTCGACCTAATGTAGGTTGACCAACTGGTACTTTAATATAATGCCCGAGATTAATAACATTTAAACCTCTTTTCAAACCATTAGTAGAACCCATTGCAATTGTTCGAACAATACCAGATCCTAATTGTTGTTGAACCTCTAAAATTAGAGTTTTCGTTTGATTTTTTACTTCTAAAGCATTATATATCTTAGGCACTGAATTTTGATTGAATTCAACATCCACTACAGCACCAATAATCTGAATAATTTTTCCAGTAATTATCATTAATACCTCTAAATAATTTTATTCTACTGATACTGCTGAAGCTCCAGCAATAATTTCAGTTAATTCTTGAGTAATACTGGCTTGACGAGCTTTATTATACAATAATTGTAACTCTTCAATTCGATTACTACTATTCTCTGTTGCAGTTTTCATAGCTACCATACGTGCTGCTTGTTCACTAGCAATATTTTCTAAAATACTCTGATAAACCTTCGATTCAATATACCGATCAAATAATATATCTAAAATTAATTTAGACTCTGGTTCATATAAATAATCCCATTTTTTTTTATTATATGATATTTTATTTTCAGCAGATAAAGGAATTAATTGAGTAATTGTAGGATATTGAGATAATTTGTTATGAAATTTATTATAAGCAACAAACACTTGATCAATTTCATTATTTTGATATTTTTTTAAAATAATTTGTATAGATCCTATTAATTTTGATAAATCTGGATTTTCTCCTATGTTAGTTACTTGAGCAAGAATAGAATTTCCATATAACTTAAATACAGATAAACTTTTTACACCAAATAATATTAAATCACAAGAAATATTTTTGCTCATGAATTTTTTTATTTTTAATAATACTTTTCTAAAAAGACTTGTATTTAAACTACCACATAAACCTCGATCAGTAGAAACAATAATGATACCAACTTTTTTAATTTTTCTTTTTTCTAAATAACTATGTTTATATTCTAAATTACCTTGGATAATATGATCAATTACTTTTTTAATAATATTACAATAAGGTCTTCCTAACCGCATTCGTTCTTCTGTTTTCCGAATTTTAGATAACGCTACCATTTCCATTGCTTTAGTAATTTTTTTTGTACTTTTTACACTATATATTTGATTTTTTATTTCTTTTATACTCATAGTGTGATCTCTTTTTTAAAATTATATTTTTACATTTTAAAAAATATAAAATTAAGAATTTTTAAATTTTTTTATCAGCTTCATAAGTTCTGATTTTATTTCATGATTAAAATTTCCATATTGATTTATTTTATTCATTAAATCTATATGATAATGATTTGCATATGTTAAAATATCTTTCTCAAATTGAGATATTTTTTCAATTGGAATATCATCAAGAAAATTATTTTCTGAAATAAAAAAAATTAAACCTTGTTCAGCAACACTTAAAGAACTATATTGTTTTTGTTTAAGTAATTCTGTAATTTTTTGACCATATATTAATTGTTTTTTCGTTGTAGGATCTAAATCTGATGCAAATTGAGAAAAAGCAGCAAGTTCATGATATTGAGCTAATGCAGTACGAATTCCTGAAGATAATTTTTTAATAATTTGTGTTTGAGCAGAACTACCAACACGAGAAACAGAGATTCCAGCATTTACAGCAGGTCGAATACCTGAATTAAATAAACTAGATTCTAAAAATATTTGACCATCAGTGATAGAAATCACATTAGTTGGAACAAATGCAGATACATCACCAGATTGAGTCTCAATAATAGGTAAAGCTGTTAATGATCCTGTTTTATCAATGACTTTGCCTTTAGTAATTTTTTTTATATACTCTTGAGATACACGAGAAGCTCTTTCTAATAAGCGAGAATGCAAATAAAAAATATCTCCAGGAAAAGCTTCTCTTCCAGGAGGTCGACGCAATAATAAAGAAATTTGACGATAAGCAACTGCATGCTTAGAAAGATCATCATAAACAATTAAAGCATCTTTGCCTTGATCTCGAAAAAATTCCCCCATAGAACAACCTGAATATGCTGATAAATATTGCAATGAAGCAGCCTCAGAAGCAGATGCAACAACAATAATAGTATTACATAAAGCATTATATTCTTCTAATTTCTTTACAACATTAATTACAGTAGAAAGTTTTTGTCCTATAGCAACATAAATACATGGAATATTAAATTTTTTTTGATTAATAATAGTATCTATTGCAAGTGCTGTTTTTCCTGTTTGACGATCTCCAATAATTAACTCACGTTGTCCACGTCCAATAGGAATCATAGAATCAATTGCTTTATAACCAGTTTGTATTGGCTGATCAATTAATATACGCTCAATCACACCTGGAGCATTTGATTCTACTGGTAAAAAGTTATCATATTCTATAGCGCCTTTTCCATCAATAGGTGAACCTAATGCATTGACAACTCGACCTAAAAAATTTTTTCCAACAGGGATTTCTAAAATTTTTCCTGTACATCGAACTTTCATACCCTCAGTGATATGAATGTAAGGACCCATAACAACAGCACCAACTATATCTCTTTCAAGATTTAAAGCAATAGCATATTCATTATTATCTAATAAAATCATTTCCCCTAACATAACATCAGAAAGACCATAAATTTTAAGAATGCCATCATTAATAGATATAACAGTACCTTCATTATAAGATTGATTGAATACTTTAAATTCAGTAATTCTTTCTTTAATTAATTGACTAATTTCTGTAGGATTTAACTGCATATATTATTCTCTTAAACATTTAAAACTAAAGATAGTTGCTTTAAATTATTTTTTATAGAAAAATCAAAAACTTGATCATGTATTTTTATAATTATACCATCAAGTATACGCTTATCAATTTTATATATAAATTTAATTTTAGAAGCGAATATTTTTTCTAAAATAATACGTATTTTATTAATCTGATTATTTTTTAAAATATATGCTGATTTTAATTTAATAACATTTATTTTATTATAAGACATTTCTAATTTTAAAAATTGTTTTAATATATAATAAAATATTTTAAAACGTTGATATTGAGCTAACAACTTTATTAAATTTTTTACATTTTTATTAAAATGATGACCACCAACAAATATAAAAAACGATGATAAATAATTAGGAGAAATTGAACCAGATAAATATTTTTGAATTCTTTTTAATGAAGTAATTTGATTGATAAAAATTAATATTTTTTTCCATTTTGTTATAGAATTACTTTCGATAGCTATTTCAAAAATAGCTTGAGCATAAGGTCTTGCAATAGTATCAAATAACATAAATTTTTACCTTCTATACTATTTTTTATCAATTTTTGATAATGAATTTATAACGTTATTTAAAAAATCTTTATTTATATTGTTTTTAATATTTTTTTGAATAATTTTTTCAGTTATTAAAAAAGATAGATCTAAAATTTCTTTTTTTAAATTTTGACGAGCATGCATCATTTGAATATCAATTTCTAATTGATTTTTTGATAAAATTTTTTTACTTTCTTCAATTGCTTGATTTTTTGCTGTTTCTAAAATAATTAATTTTTGCTTATTTGCTTCATTTAAAATCAAAGAAGCTTGAATTTTAGTATCTTTAATTACTTGTTTCATTTTTTTTTGAATAATAAGATATTCCTGTTTAATTTTTTTAGAAGAATCCAATGTATCTTTAATTTTTTTTTGTCTAGTTTCAATCGCCAATATAATAGGAGGCCATATATATTTCATACAAAACCAAACAAAGAAAAAAAATGAAATAGCTTGACCAAAAATTGTCGCATTAAGATTCACAGTTATATACCCTATATTTTAAATAAAATAATTAATCTTTACGCTATATTGAACACGTAAAGATTTTACTTTTTCTTAAAAATTAAATTGAAAATATAAATTTAAGAAATTGCAAAAAGCATATATAAACCTAAACCTACAGCAATCATAGGTATTGCATCAACTAACCCCATTACTACAAAAAATTGTGTTCTTAATAAAGGAATTAAATCAGGTTGTCTTGCTGCTCCTTCTAAAAATTTTCCGCCTAAAATACCAATACCAATTGCAGCGCCAATTGCTGCTAATCCAACCATAATAGCTACTGCTATATATAACATATCAACATTTAAATTATCCATTATAAACCCCGTTTTAAAATAGGATTATAGTTTAACATTACCTTAATGAGATTGAGAAGCAATTGATAAATAAACAATTGTTAATACCATAAAAATAAACGCTTGTAAAAAAATTATTAAAATATGAAAAATAGCCCATGGAACACTTAAGAAAAACTGTAACCACCATGGGAGTAAACCTCCAATTAAAATAAATACCATTTCACCAGAATACATATTTCCAAAAAGTCTTAATCCTAATGAAATAGGTTTAGATAATAAAGAGATAAATTCTAATAAAAAATTAAAAATAAAAAATACAGGATGATTAAAAGGTTGTAAAGTTAGTTCTTTAAAAAATCCAAAAATTCCTTTTATTTTAATACTATAAAATAAAATTAAAATAAAAACACATAATGACATTGATAAAGTAATATTTACATCTGTAGAAGGTACAATACGTATTACTGAAACATGGAATATTTTTTCAAAAAATATTGGTATGAAATCAACAGGAATTAAATCCATAAGATTCATAAGAAAAATCCATATAAAAATTGTTAATGAAAGTGGAGCAATAAGTTTATTTTTACCTTGAAACATATTACTTACATTAGACGATATAAACTCAAAAATTAACTCAACACTGACTTGTAATTTATTTGGGATATCAGTCGTAACTTTCTTTGATACTATATAAAATACAGTGAGAAAAATAAACCCTAATATAAAAGAAAATAAAATTGAATCAAGATTTAAAATCCAAAAATAAGAAGATACACTTCCAGGTTGTACAATATTAAAATTTATTAAATCTATTTGTAAATGACTTAAATGATGACTAATATATTTATGAGGATCAGATAGTTTTTGTAAAAACATAATTTATTCTCAATTTTATTTTATATAAAATTTAAACTAAAAAATATGAAATTTTTAATTTAAAATAAATATTTTAAAATTTATTAATTTATATAAATAATTTATAACATAAATTTTTTATCAGCTTCTTTTTTTAAATGTATTAATAAAATAGATATAGATGCAGGAGTAATACCAGAAATACGAGATGCCTGACCAATGGAAATCGGTTTATAATCATTTAATTTAGAAATTGCTTCGTTTGATAAACCTTTTATTTTTGTATAATCATATTTAGGCGATAAAAAAGTATTTTCATTTTTTAAATGTCTACTAATTTCTTCTAACTGTCTTTTAATATAACCTTCATACTTAATTTCATTTTCTATATGATTAATAATATCTATATTAAATATATCTGAATGAAAAATATTTAAATCAGATAAGTTTTTATATGTTATTTCTGGTCGTTTTAATAAATTAAAAATATTAGTATCTCTATTTAATAAAATATTAAATGATTTTTTTAAAATATTAGAATGTACAGATTTAATACATATTTTAGTTTTTTTCAATCGCTTTATTTCAGAGTGAATACTTGATAATTTATTATTATAATGTATCCATCTAAAATCATCTATTAATCCAAATTTTCGACCAATTTCAGTAAGACGTAAATCCGCATTATCTTCTCTTAAAATTAATCTATGCTCAGCACGTGATGTAAACATGCGATATGGCTCATTAGTACCTTGTGTTGTAAGATCATCGATTAATACTCCTAAATAAGCTTGATTTCTTTGAGGAAACCATTGTTTTTGATCTTTAGCATATAATCCTGCATTTAAACCTGCTAAAAGCCCCTGAGCTGCAGCTTCTTCATATCCAGTAGTGCCATTAATTTGACCAGCTAGGAAAAGACCTTGAATCCATTTACTTTCTAAAGTTAAATTTAAATCTTTAGGATCAAAAAAATCATATTCTATAGCATATCCAGGATAAATAATTTTAGATTTTTCTAAGCCTTTTATAGAATGTACCATTTTTTTTTGGATATTTAATGGCAAACTGGTTGAAATTCCATTAGGATATATTTTACAACTAGATAAACCTTCTGGTTCTAAAAACACTTGATGCGATATTTTATCAGGAAAACGAACTATTTTATCTTCAATAGATGGACAATACCTCGGTCCACAACCTTGAATAATACCTTGATATATTGGACTTTTATTTAAATTATCATGTATTATTTGATGTGTTTTTTCATTTGTATGCGTTAAATAACACGGTATTTGCTGAGGATGATCTGAAGATTTTCCTATTAAAGAAAAAACTGGAACAGGTATATCTCCGTATTGTATAAATAAATCTTTAAAATTAATTGTATTTAAATCAATTCTTGGTGGTGTTCCTGTTTTTAAACGACCTACACGAAAAGGTAATTCTTTTAATCGAGATGCTAAATCTATAGATGCTTTTTCTCCTCTTCTTCCGCCAGAAAAATTTTCTAAACCAATATGTATTTTCCCTCCTAAAAAAGTACCTGTAGACAATACTACTGATTTAGTATAAAAACTTATTTCATTCTGAGTTAACACACCTATAACTTTATAATTTTTAACAATTAAATCTTTTATTTCTGCTTTTAAAATTAATAAATTTTTTTCTTTATTTAGTAATTTCTTTATATTTTTAGAATATAATAATCTATCAGCTTGCGCCCTAGTAGATTGAACAGCGGGTCCTTTTTTTTTATTTAAAACTCTAAATTGAATACCAGAATAATCAATTGCTCTAGCCATAATACCACCTAAAGCATCTATTTCTTTTACTAAATGACTTTTCCCAATTCCACCAATAGCTGGATTACAAGATAAAACACCAATATCTGATATACTTTTAGTTAGCAATAATGTTTTACAACCTATTCGAGAAGAAGCTGAAGCAGCTTCAATCCCAGCATGTCCTCCACCAATAATAATTACATCAAAATTTTTAGAATTTAACTGCAACATACTATAAAACCTTTTAAAATATTAAATATATTATACAGTATTAATATTTTAATCAAGATAACATCTATAACAACAATAAAAATAATTATATCAATATTTTAATTTATAGTTAATATTATATTATTTAATTAATATTTATTATATTATTTATATTTATAAAAAAATATAAAAAATAAAAATATATATTTATTATTATTAGTAAATACAAAATCTGTGGATAAGTAACATTGAGTATTGATAATCAAAGAACTTTTAACACTAATTAACTGTGTATAA